>JBPCWF010000429.1:0-6725 GCA_051009775.1 Hyphomicrobiales bacterium
ACACAATGCAACATGCAAGCCGCCTTCTCGCACAGATGCCGCATATTAAGTGATTGAAATTACGGTGAGAATTGTGGTGCCCAGGGGCGGAATCGAACCACCGACACGCGGATTTTCAATCCGCTGCTCTACCAACTGAGCTACCTGGGCTTGTGGCCGGGCGGGAAACGGCGGGCGCTCCTGCCGGCGCGGGCGGGCAGGCGGCGCGTTCCGCCTGACCGAACCGGGGCTCGTTATATGGAAACTGGCGGGCTCTGTCCAGCGCCCAGGAGCCGCCACCGCCGCAGCCGCCCTCAATCCTCCCCGGTGTCGTCTGGACCGGGCCCGCTCTCGGCAAAATCGGCCGGCTCCTCGGTCGGGAGCCGGTAGCTGCCGCCGAGCCAGCGGTGCAGGTCGATATTGCCGCAGCGCTCCGAGCAGAACGGGTGATACCGCTCGACCGACATCTTGGAGCAGATCGGGCAGGGCCGCGCCGCGCGCGGCTTGGGGTCTGTGGCTTTGGTCGTCACTTGCTCGGGTTGGACCAGTTGAAATAGACCGGAAAGCCGGCACCGTGGAGCAGGGTCACGACCTCGTAGAGCGGCAGGCCGACGACGTTCGAATAAGAGCCGTTGATGGTGCGCACGAAGGCGTCCGCCCGGCCCTGGATCGCATAGCCGCCTGCCTTGTCGCGCCACTCGCCGCTCATCAGATAGGTCTCGATATCCTCGCGGCTCAGGCGCTTGAACCTGACCTTGGTCTCCACCACACGCTCGCGGAATTTATTCCGCGGGGTTGCGATGCACACCCCGGTGGAAACCCTGTGGGCCCGGCCCGACAGGAGCTTGAGCGCGGCATGGGCTTCGTCGATGCTTTCCGGCTTGGGGATGATCCGCCGCCCGACCGACACCACCGTGTCGGCGGCGACCACGAACCGGCTCTCGCCCAGATCCTTGACCTGGCGGGCATGAATGGCCGCCTCCGCCTTGGAGCGGGCAAGCCGTTTGGCAAGCTTGCGCGCCGCCTCGTTCTTGCGCGGCAACTCGTCCACCATTGTCGGATTGAGCAGGTCGGGCGTCAGCCCCGCCTGTTCCAGAAGCGCCAGTCTGCGCGGCGATCCGCTCGCCAGCACGAGCTTAACCCGTTCGTCGCTCATGATGCCCTCACCGGCGGCACCCCCGCATGATTATGGCCGGACCCGGATGGCCGGCCTATTTGAAACGGTATGTGATGCGCCCCTTGGTCAGGTCGTATGGCGTCATCTCAACAAGAACATTGTCGCCGGCGAGAACACGAATTCTGTTTCTCCGCATCTTGCCCGCCGTATGGGCGATGATTTCGTGATCGTTCTCCAGTTTCACCCGGAATGTCGCATTGGGCAACAATTCCGTGACCACGCCCTGGAACTCCAGGGGATCTTCCTTAGCCATGACCTCCTTCCTTCGTGACTCGGGCGATGGGCGAAAATGGTCAGTTTCGCGCGCAAAATCAAGCCCAAGCTTGGCCGGCCGCCGGTCGGGGTCCGGGCCTCACACAACCGGCGCCCCGACACCGCCGAATTTGTCGCGGATGCGTTTCGACAGCTGATCGCGCACCGCCCGGTAGGCATCGAGGATCTGTTCCCGGCTGCCGGACGCGAGAGACGGGTCGAGCGTCGGCCAGTATGTGCACTCGACCGCCATGGTCCGCGTCAGCTCCAGCGCCTTGTGGTGCGCCTCCGGCGTCAGCGAGAACACCATGTCGAACGAGGTGTCGTGCAGCTCTTCCATCTCGATCGGCTTGTGCGGCGAGATGTCGATGCCGAGCTCTTCCATGACCGCGATGGCGAAGCCGTCGGGCTCGCCGGCGCGCACCCCCGCCGAACAGGCGAACACGCGGCGGCCGTAAAAGTGTTTCATCAGGCCGGACGCCATCGGCGAGCGCACGGCATTCTGGTTACATGCGAACAGCACTGCGCCCGGGAGTTCGCCCGCCATCGCCGCCGGTCCTCACAACCACTTGCCGAACGGCACGAACAGGGAAACCAGGGGTACGCCCAACCTTTTCAGCCTTTCCAGTGCAATACGCAGATCAGGGTGAACAGGCGGCGCGCGGTGTCGAAATCGACCTCGATCTTGCCCCTGAGCCGCTCCTGCAGAAGTCTGCTGCCGTCGTTGTGCAGGCCGCGGCGGCCCATGTCGATCGCCTCGATCCGGCTCGGCGGCGCGGTCTTGATGGCTTCGAAATAGCTCTCGCAGACCAGGAAATAGTCCTTCACGAGCTTGCGGAACGGCGACAGCGAGAAGCCGAACACGGCGCACTGCATCTCGCGGTGATCGGCGATGTCGAACACCAGCCGGTTGTCCTCGATCGAGAGATGCAGGTGATAGGGCCCGGTGCCGCGCTCGATCACGTCGAACGCGTTCTCCTCCAGGAGGTCGAAGATCGCCACCTTGCGCTCGTGGTCGACATCCGCCGAGAGCGTGCCGAGACTGCCCTCGTCGATCGTGACCGACGCCAGCCGGCTGCCGTTGCCACCGCCGGATGTCTGCCCTGTGCTGCCGTCCTGCTCGGTCATAGCCGCCGCCTTCACTCCGAGGAAGGCTCGAGCCGGATCGCGACCGAGCGGGCATGGGCCTCCAGCCCCTCGGCGCGACCGAGCGCCATCGCCGCCGGGCCGATCGCGGCAAGCCCCTGTGCGCCGCAGCGCAGGATCGACGTGCGCTTCATGAAGTCGAGCACGCCGAGGCCGGAGGAGAACCGGGCGCTGCGTGCGGTCGGCAGCACATGGTTGGAGCCGGCGACATAGTCGCCGATCGCTTCGGGCGTATGGGCGCCGAGGAACACCGCGCCCGCATTGCGGATGGCGTCGAGCAGCGTGTCGGGGTTCCGCGTCGCGATCTCCAGATGCTCCGGCGCGACCCGGTCGACCAGGGGCGGGGCGTCTGCGATCGCGCCAAGGGTGATGACGGCGCCGAAGTCGGACCAGCTCCTGCCGGCCATTTCCGCCCGCGGCAGGCTCTGCAGCTGGCGCTGAACCTCGCGCTCGACCGCGTCCGCCAGGTCGCGGTCGTCGGTGATCAGGATCGACTGGGCGGAGGCGTCATGTTCGGCCTGGGCCAGGAGGTCGGCGGCGAGCCAGGCCGGGTCGTTGTCCTTGTCGGCGAGCACCAGGACTTCAGACGGCCCGGCGATCATGTCGATGCCGACCGTGCCGAACACCTGGCGTTTGGCGGCGGCGACATAGGCATTGCCCGGGCCGACGATCTTGGAGACCGGCGCGATCCGCGCGGTGCCATGAGCCAGCGCCGCGACCGCCTGGGCGCCGCCGATGCGGTAGATCTCATCGACCCCGGCAAGGCCCGCGGCGGCCAGCACCAGGGGATTCATCACCTCGTCCTGCGTCGGCACCACCATGACGATGCGTTCGACGCCCGCGACCCTGGCGGGCAGGGCGTTCATCAGGACCGAGCTTGGATAGGCCGCGGTGCCGCCCGGCACATAGAGGCCGACCGCATCGACCGCGGTCCAGCGGTGCCCGAGCTCGACGCCGGCGTGATCGACATAGCGGTCGTCCTGCGGCATCTGGCGGCGGTGATGGGCCTCGATCCGTTCGGCCGCGAGCTTGAGCGCCGTGAGCGTGTCGGCATCGCAGTCGGCTTCCGCGCGGTCGACGTCGTCCTGCGTCAGCTCGAGGTTTTCGGGCGTCGCGTCCCAGCGGTCGAACCCGGCGGTCAGCTCGGCAACGGCCTCGTCGCCCCGCGCGCGCACGTCATCGATGATCTCGGCAACGACCGCATTGACGTCGCTCGACACTTCCCGTTTGGCGTCGAGCAGCGCCTGGAAGCGCTGTTCGAAATCGGCATCGCGGGCATCGAAACGCTGGACCATGGGTTGGGCTCCGGCCGTGCCCTGGCACGGCAGACATGTGGCTAGGCTTGATCGCCCAGGTCGTGTTCGGGCTTGCTGGGCGTCTCCCACACCGGGCCCATGTCGCTCATCTGGGCTTCGATACACTCGACATCCAGCTTGAGCGTGCCACCGCCGGCAAAGGTCAGCAAGATCGTGCCCGACGGCAGCTCCGCCGGCTCGAATGTGATCGACAGGAGTTCGAGCACCGCGGCGTCTTCGCCCTGGCGGATGTTCTGCGCCCTGGCCGCCGACACCCGGTTGAAGTGGACGCCTGTGCGCCGCCGCTGGAACGGCTGGCCGTCACCTCGGCCGTTTTCCGAGTGTTCCCAGTCGAACCGGTTGGCGACGATCGCAAACTGGTTGCGCGCCGGTGTGAACTTCATATCGCCGACAAGGATCACGGCATCCTGCAGATGCGCGGATACAACGCTGAGATCCTGTTCGTCGAGTGCAGTGAGTCTGAGCTCTTCCATGGCCGTCTTGGGTTCCGTAGTGTGCCTTCTCTTAGCGGCGCGCGTGACGCGACGCAATCACCTTTGGTGCCGCGCCGGGGCACATGTTTCGCCCGGTGCCGGTTGTGCGGGGCATGCGTTTTCGCCTAAGTACAAATTGGCGCTTGATATTTGGGTGCAGAATCAAGGAAAACTCTTGGTACTGGGACTGGGAGGCAGCGATCCATGGGCGCAGCTTTGAAGAGGCATGACGTGACCGTTGGCTTAAGGCGTGTGGAAGATCCGAACGAGCACCTGATCAAGATCGTGTTCGAACTGACGAACGCGCAGAGTCTGGGCGAAGTCACCACCGAAACCATCTGGGCCGAGCAGCTCGAGGCCAATGCGTTCAAGGTCATGAACACGCCGTTTCACGTCACAGGGCTAAGCTTCCAGGACGTGGTGTCGGCCCGGCCGCTGCCGGCTCCGGAACGCCTGTTCGGCTTTGACCGGGTCCTGAAGAAGAGTGGCCGCTCGACCTACCGCCTGTTCGTTTATCCCGACACCACGCTGGTCGACTTCCTCACCGCATGGAAGCGGTTCGAGGCGCTGGGCTGCTCCTACGAACAGGCCAAGGGCGCCTTGAGCGCGCTCTATGCCATCGACGTGCCCACCACCACCGACATCCGCCATGTCCACGACCTGCTGCGCGAAGGCTACGAAGGCGCGCTGTGGGATGTCGAGGAGGGCGACTGCGCCCACGCGGTTTAGGTCTCCCGCCCGTACTCACAATGGCACAATCTCAACACACAGGGATCCAATAGCGGTGAGGTGTTGCTTCGGCCAATAGATCCCGGATAGCTCGCTTTGCCGGCGAGATCGGGCAATCCGGCTTCCGGGATGACGCAAGAGGGGTTACTCCGTCAGGCGTTCGATCTCCGCGCCGCAACTGCCCAGCTTGCGCTCGATATGTTCAAACCCGCGATCCAGGTGATAGACCCGGTTGATCACGGTCTCGCCCTCGGCCGCGAGGCCGGCGATGACCAGCGACACCTATGCGCGCATATCCGTCGCCATCACCTGTGCGCCCTTGAGGGCGTCGACGCCGGTGACGATCGCCTTGTCGCCGTCGAGCGAGATCTCCGCGCCGAGCCGCGCCAGCTCCTGGACATGCATGAACCGGTTTTCGAAGATCGTCTCGGTGATCTCCGAGGTGCCCTCGGCCCTGGTCATGAGCGCCATGAACTGCGCCTGCAGGTCGGTCGGAAAGCCGGGGAACGGGGCGGTCTCGACATGCACCGGGCCGATACGGTCGCCATTGCGTGCGACCCGGAGGCCGCGGTTGGTCGGCGTCACGGTGACGCCGGCATCCTTCATTGTACCGATCGCCGCGTCCAGGAGGTCCGAGCGCGCGCCGATAAGCTCGACGTCGCCGCCGGTCATGGCGACCGCCATGGCGTAGGTCCCGGTCTCGATCCGGTCGGGCAGGACGCAATGGGTCGCGCCATGCAGCCGGTCGACACCCTGCACCGTGATGGTCGGGCTGCCGGCGCCCTCGATCTGCGCCCCCATCTTGATCAGGCAGTCGGCCAGGTCCTTGACCTCCGGCTCGCGGGCGGCGTTCTCCAGGACGGTCTCGCCGCGTGCCAGCACCGCCGCCATCAACACATTGTGGGTCGCGCCGACAGAAACCTTGGGGAAATGGATCCGTGCGCCCGTGAGCCCGTCGGGCGCGCGGGCCACCACATAGCCGTCTTCCAGCTCGATCTCCGCGCCCAGTTCGGCAAGCCCGCTCAGATGCAGGTCGACCGGTCTCGTGCCGATGGCGCAGCCTCCGGGCAGGGACACCCTGGCCTCCCGGCAGCGCGCAATCAGGGGACCGAGCACCCAGAAGCTCGCCCGCATGCGCGAGACCAGCTCATAAGGCGCGGTGGTGTCGACGATCGTGCGCGCGGTGAGATGCACCGTGTCGCCCTGTACCCCGTTCTGCCCCTGACGCTTGCCGTCGACCGCCATGTCGACGCCGTGATTGCCGAGGATGCGCGACAGCATGGAGACGTCGGCCAGCCGCGGCAGATTGCGCAGGGTCAGTGCCTCGTCCGACAGGAGCGTGGCGATCATCAGGGGGAGGGCCGCGTTCTTGGCGCCGCTGATGGGAATTTCACCCTCGAGGCGCTGTCCGCCCCGGATTCTGATTCTGTCCATTGCCCGGTTTGACTTCCCATGGGCGGGCCGAGCCGTACGGCCGCCTTTGTTGTTGTGGTGTTTTTGCTTTGAATCCTATGAAGCATATGTGACCCACTTGGGCAACCGGCGAACCGGCTGTTACTTAACCCGCGATATCGGTTCTGAGGTGTGCTGATCAATCGTCCGAGGGCTCGGTATCGTCCGTCCGCGCCCGCTCCGGATCGCGCGCTTTACGGT
>JBPCWF010000430.1:0-3386 GCA_051009775.1 Hyphomicrobiales bacterium
GGTCGCGGAGCTGGCAAAGGAATACAATTTCCACAATGTCGGCGGCACGTCGGCCGGCGCCATCGCCGCGGTCGTGACCGCGGCCGCCGCCTATGGCCGGCGGCAGATGGAACGGGGCCTGACGCCCGCGCCCGCCGAAGATCCGTTCACGGGCAGGGTCGATGCCCTTCCAAAAGAACTGACCGCAAGCCCGGACCCGTCATCGCGCAGATACGCCGGCAAGACCCGGTTGGAATCGCTGTTCCAGCCGGCAAGCGAGACCGCATGGGCGTTCGACACGCTCATGGGCTGCCTCGGACGGCGCGGCATGGTGCGCAAGCTCGCCGCGGTGGCGTGGACCGCCATCCGGGCGTTCCCGCTGGCGGCTCTTATCGGTCTGGCGCTCGGCCTCGTCCTGATGGCGCCATCGATCGTGCTGCTGCGCGCCTCTGGCATCGCCGCACTGCCCCTGGCCGGCCTCGTCCTGAGCGCGCTTGTCGCCGTTATCCTGGCCCTCGCCTTGCCGATCGTTCTCGGCACCCGCAGGACGCTGAAGGCGCTGCCGCGCAACCGTTTCGGCCTGTGCAGCGGCGTGAACGACGGCGGCACCGTGCCGGCCCTGACCAACTGGATGCATGAGCTGATCCAGTCCGTGGCCGGACGCGCGCTCGACGATGACCCGGTCACCTTCGGCGATCTGTGGGACAACGGTGCGGATGCGCATCAGCCGCGCGATATCGATCTGATTTTGATGACGACCAACGTGACGCTCGGCATCTCGCACCAGATCCCGTTCATGGACGACACATGGGGCATGATCTATTTCCGCAAGTCCGACTTCGACGCCTTGTTCCCGGCACGGGTTGTCGCGCACCTGATCGCCCATCAGGGCGCCGCCAGTGGCAGGCACGACGTTCCCGACGGTTTCCACGCCCTGCCCCAGGCCGCGGACCTGCCGCTCCTGTTCGGCGCACGCATGAGCCTGAGCTTCCCGGTCCTGCTGTCGGCCGTTCCGCTGTTCCTGCCCGACCCCGCCACCGCCGATGACGGCAACGGCCACATGAAACTCAGGCGCTGCTGGTACTCGGACGGCGGACTGGTCAGCAATTTTCCGGTCCATCTGTTCGATGCGCCGCTGCCCAGCCGGCCGACATTCGGCATCAATCTCATGCCCGTCCACAAGCAGGCCGTGTTCGACGTCACGGGAGACGGCGCGGACGAGTTCCCGGACCTGCCGGCGCACGAGCCGCCAAGACCTGACGACTGGGACTATGTCTACATGCCGACGACGAATTCCGGCCGCTCCGGCGGCCTCAGGTTCAACGACCGGTTCGAAGGCAACGGGGGAAGCATATTCGGGTTCCTGGTCGCTCTGGTCGACACCGCGCGCAACTGGGCGGACACGGAACTGACGGCGATGCCGGGCTATCGCGACCGGATCGTGCATGTGTCGCTCGAACCGGACGAGGGCGGCCTCAACCTCAATATGCCGGAGCCGATCATCGACCGGGTCGCCGCGCGCGGCGCGCTTGCCGGCCAGCTTCTCAGAGAGCGCTTCGCCAGAGGGCGCGATCCGCAGCCGCGCAATGAAGGCAAGACGCTCGAGCTGACATGGGAGAACCATCGCTGGGTCCGGTTCCGTTCGATGATGGCCGCTCTGGAAACGCTCGGCTGGTCGTTCAACCGGGCCTGGTTCCGGACCGACCCGGACGCGCCCGGCTCATACCGCGCGCTGATGGATCGGAAACGCACGGCGAAAGACGGCTCGTACCGCTGGGGCACCCGGCAGCAGGCCGACTATGCCGACAAGGTGATGCGGGCGCTCAACGTCTTCGCCGAGTTCTGGAGCGATCCGGCGACACTGGGCGACGACACTTTCGACCGGGGAGACACATCGGCCAATGGCCGTTCACCACGGCCGAAGCCCGCGTTGCGCGTCATGCCCCCGGGCAGCGACGATCCCTATCGCGAGCGTCCGTGGCGCGGGCGGCAGGGCGGCGGCGGGCCCGACAACACGGTGTGAGCCCCGGCCGGCGGTGGCGATGCCGCCTTGGCGGAACGGCAGGTTTCGATCACTTAGCAACTTGCAGAGGCTTGATCGAGGCGCTATTTCCATAGCGGGTGAGCGAGGGATCTTCGATGAAACGATTCGGTGCGGCGAGGCGTTTGATTGCATGTTGTCTGCTGGTCCTGGCGCTGGACGCGACGTCCGGCGCCCGTGCCGATCACACCATTTACTCCACCCATGTCGAGCGTTTGCTCAAGCTGAGAAAAGATCAGCGTAAAAGAGTCCGGCAGATCCTGAACCAGAGCGAGCGGTCGCTCATGGCCGTGTTCGCGAAATACGGCATCGATCCCTACGCAAAGCCGGACTTCAACAAACTGGTCGGGGCGAGCGGGCCGCTTCAGGCCGTGGGGCGGCGCGAGCGGCGCCTCCTGAAGCAGATTCTGACGCCCGCGCAGCTCAAGATCTACGATCGGGCGGTCGAACATACCAGCGCACGGGTCATCAAGGCGACGCGCACCAGAGACTAGAGCGGCAGCCCGCGCCACTGACTCCGTTGACAAGGGCACCCGCCTGCGCCTAAACGCCGTCTCGACACACCGTCCACGTCAACCAGTGAGCCCAAGGTCATGACCACGTCCACCCTCGCCGCAACCATCGACGCCGCTTTCGATAACCGCAACGATGTCAGCCCGCAGACCACCGGCGAGGTGCGCGACGCGGTCGACGAGGCGCTCAACCTGCTCGACCGCGGTGAAGTGCGGGTCGCCGAGAAGCAGGGCGAGGACTGGACCGTCAACCAGTGGCTCAAGAAGGCGGTGCTCCTGTCGTTCCGGCTGAACGACATGGACGTCATTCCCGGCGGCCCCGGTGAGGCGTCGTGGTGGGACAAGGTGCCGAGCAAGTTCGACGGCTGGGGTGAGAACAGGTTCAGGGATGCAGGCTTCCGCGCGGTGCCGAGCTGCGTGGTGCGCCATTCCGCCTATATCGCGCCGGGCGTCATCCTGATGCCGAGCTTCGTCAATCTCGGCGCCTATGTCGATTCAGGCACCATGGTCGACACCTGGGCGACGGTCGGTTCCTGCGCCCAGATCGGCAGGAACGTGCACATCTCCGGCGGCGCCGGCATCGGCGGCGTGCTCGAGCCGCTGCAGGCCGGTCCAGTGATCATCGAGGACGACTGCTTCGTCGGCGCGCGCTCCGAGGTGGCCGAGGGGGTCGTCGTGTGCGAGGGCGCGGTGCTCTCCATGGGCGTCTATATCGGCGCCTCGACAAAGATCGTCGACCGCGAGACCGGCGAGGTCCACAGGGGCCGCGTGCCGCCCTATGCGGTCGTGGTCCCGGGATCCCTGCCCGGCAAACCCCTGCCCGACGGCAGCCCGGGGCCCGGCCTCTACTGCGC
>JBPCWF010000431.1:0-3050 GCA_051009775.1 Hyphomicrobiales bacterium
TCTGGCCGATGCGCTGTCCAAGCTCAACCAGAACAAGGCGCTCAAGCAGGTGCTCGGCGAACGCTTCGTCACCGCCTTCCAGGAGGTCAAGGAGTATGAGATGGAGCAGTACCGCCGCGTGATCAGCTCCTGGGAGCGCGAGTTCCTGCTGCTCAATGTGTGAGCGTGGCGGGTCGCGTTTCTGCGGAGTTTTACCTGTTTCTAATCGCCGGCGATTCTCGCAACTTCCGCCCACGGCTCCACGAACGTGCCCCGCCAGAAACCGCGCGGGCGCTCCCGGGCGCCCTTGAGCACGTTCCAGTACACCTTAGGTGCGCCCTCGAGCGGCACCGCCCAGCCGGTATAGACCATGCATTCGGAGAGATCGTAGCCGTCCGCCGTGCAGCGATGGGTCGGGGCGCCATCCAATATGCCGGCCTTGCGGCAGGTCACCGTCGCGCCCGCGGTCAGGTCGAGCAGGCCGGCCCGTGCGATTGCGCCGCAGTCGCGCGCCTTGCCGCCGAGCACGCATTGCCGGCCGAGGTCCGGCGCGACAATGCCGTCGAGCCGCAGTTCCTTCCCCGAGACCGCGATCCGGTTGCCGTCAACCACCGTGAAGCTCTTCGTGGTGACCACGTCCGCCGCACCGGCCGTGCCGGCGAGAAAAGCGCCGGCGAAGCCGACGATCACACGCACGCTTGATCTTTTGCTCATGAAAGAGGCGGTCCGTCCGCCGGAGAACGGGCGGACCGCTCCAGCTCTACTTCTTCCGGTATTCTTCCGGAAGGAACATCATCATGTCGTTGTCTTCCGACGCCACATGACAGTCGTGGCAGAACTTCAGGCCGGCCGCGTTCTTGCCGCCGGTGATGCCGAACAGCGTGCCGTTCGGCATGACCATGGCGTAACGCCAGTCGGCGGTCGCCTTGTTGAAGCCCTTGGTCATCTTCTCCATCAGGAACAGCGGCCCCGCAGCCACGGTGCCGTTGGCGTTGACCACGAAGCTGTCCTTGGCAAGCGTCGAGCCGGTCGGCATGCGCTTGACGTTCTCGTATTTGCCGTAAGTCGCCTTGCCGATGTTGTTGGAGTAGTTGTTGACCAGCCGGCCGCCATGGGTGTCGGAACGATAGGACACCGACGAATAGCGGGACCACTTGCCCCAGCGTTTGGCCGCGAGCACGTCCGCCTTGCCGTAAGCCGCCTGCAATTCCGGCTTGAGGCAGTCATAGACCGCCTTGAGCTCGTCGGCGGTCAGCTCGACTTCCGGCGCGGCTGCGCAGGGATTGCAGGGGTTGCACGGATTGCAGGCCGAGGCCGCGCACGGGTTGCATGGATTGCAGGCCTTCTTCGCCGCACAGGGATTACAGGGGTTGCAGGCCTTGGCGGCACACGGATTACAAGGATTGCACGCTTTCGCCGCGCACGGATTGCAGGGATTGCACGCCTTCTTGGCGCCGCACGGGTTGCATGGATTGCAGGCCTTTGCCGCGCAGGGATTGCACGGGTTACATGCCTTCTTCGCGCCGCATGGGTTGCACGGATTACACGGGTTGCACGCTTTCGCCGCGCACGGGTTGCAGGCGGCCGCGGTCTTCAGGCGCGGAACGAAACAGCTCTTCGAAACCGAGCCCCCTCCGGCGGCGCAGGGATTGCACGGGTTGCACGGATTACAGGCCGATGCCGAGCAGGGATTGCACGGGTTGCATGCCTTCTTGGCGCCGCACGGGTTGCAGGGGTTGCACGCCTTGGCCGCGCACGGGTTGCACGGATTGCATGCCTTCTTCGCCGCGCATGGGTTGCAGGGATTGCAGGCCTTCGCCGCCGCGCACGGGTTGCAGGGATTGCACGCCGCGATGGCGGCATCCGTCCCGCCTGTCGCCACGCCGCCGACAACCGCCATGCCGGCCGCGACGCCAAATGCGAGCGGAACCACGGCCGCGGTCGACAAAAGGCTTTGCCTCATATTCTTCATGCGCTTCTCTCCCGGAGGTTTACTGATTATCTTTGTGCTGAAGGCATCGAATGTTTGCCTGAAGCTTATTTTTTTCCGCGCCTAAACTAGCAATATCGCCGCCCCGCTGACTTCAAACTGCATCACTTAAATGTGACCGTTGACAGCCGGTCGCACAGTGTACGGAGTATCTACTCGGCGGGTGCGGCGGCGTCCCGGACCAGCCGGAATCCGATCAGGATATGCTTGAGCGCAACGGGGCGGCCGTGGCGCGCGGCCGGCCGGCACACGCCGCATCCCTTGTCGTCCCACGACCCGCCCTTGACCAGCCGGCGTTCCGGTGTGGTCTCGGTCGATGTCCACTCGAACACCTGGCCCGCGGCATCGAGCATGCCGTAGGGGCTGGCGCCTTCAGGGAACGCGCCGACCGGCATGGTGTCGAACGGTCCGGAATCGTGGCTGTTGAGGCGCGACGGGTCGTAGCTGTCGCCCCACGGGAACCGCGGACCATCCGTGCCGCGCGCCGCCTTTTCCCATTGCTTGGCGCTCGGCAGGCGCCAGCGCCGGCCGGTCTGCTGCGACAGCCAGCCGGCATAGGCCTCCGCATCCTCGAGCGAGACCAGAACCACCGGGTGGTCGCCGCGGCCGGCGGGAGGCTTGCCGCCGGACCAGGCGTGCCGGCGGGTGCGTTCGAAAGGATGCACCAGTCTGTAACCCGCCCAGGTCGCGCGGTCGACATCCGGCGCCCGGTGCCCGGTCGCGGCGACAAAACGGGCATAGTCGGCATTGGTCACCAGGGTCGTGGTGATCTCGAAGGCCGGCAGGTCGAGGCTGCGCCGCTTCGCCTCGCGGTCGTACCAGCCGGATTTCCGTGTGCGCGAGTGGCCGTAGGCCGCCTCGTCAAGCCGGTAGGCGGCCTCGCGTTCGGCCGCGTCGGACCCGGTGATGAACGGACCTGCGGGTATCATAACCGTCTCCGGCGCGGGCACGTCGCCGGCCGCGGCGGGGCTGCCGGCATGGAGCGCGGCGGCGATCAGGACGCCTGCAATGATGCGGCCGATGCCGTCCGGGTCTGGGGTCATGCCTGTTGGTCCCAGAGAAAAGGCGCCGGGTGACCGGC
>JBPCWF010000432.1:0-5478 GCA_051009775.1 Hyphomicrobiales bacterium
ACGAGTTGAACGTGATCTCGTTCATCCGGTTGAGGATGTCGCGCGCGCTGGTCGGCGTTTCCCTGCGCTCGATCGGGTTGACCTGGACCAGCACGATGTCGGCCGTGTCGGTTTCGTAGAAGAACGGATAGAGCACCGGGTTGCCGATATAGCCGCCGTCCCAATAGGGCACGCCGTCGATCTCGACCGCCTGGAAGATGTAGGGCAGGCAGGCCGACGCCATCACCGTGTCGGCGGAGATCTCCTCATTGGTGAAGACGCGGACGCGGCCGGTGTGGACGTTGGTCGCGGAGACGAACAGGCGCACGTCGCCGCAGTGGTGCACATGATCGAAATCGACCTGGGATTCGATCAGGTCTTTCAGCGGATTGAGATTCAACGGGTTGAACTCGTAAGGCGACACCAGGCGGCTCATCAGGTCGAGCCAGATCACGCCGGGTGAGAAGTCGAGGCTCCAGTTGCCCATGAAGACATCGATCGGGCTGCGCTGGATCGGGCTTGCGCGGGCCGCTTTTGAGACCGCCAGCCAGAACTCGTGCAGCGCCAGGCGGGCGCCGTCGGCGCCGCCCCTGGTGAAGCCGTCGGCGATCACCACCGCATTCATGGCGCCGGCGCTGGTGCCGGAGATGGCGTCGACCTTCAGCCGGCCGTCCTCGAGAATCCGGTCGAGCACGCCCCAGGTGAAGGCGCCATGCGCGCCGCCGCCCTGGAGCGCCAGGTTGACGGTCTTGGGCCCGGCGCCGGGTTTGGTCATTGCGCGGTCCAGCCGCCGTCGATCGGAAACACCGTGCCGGTGATCGAGGCGGCGTCGTCGGAGCACAGGAACAGGGCAAGGCCCGCGACCTGTTCGACGGTGACGAACTCCCTGGTCGGCTGGGCGGCCAAGAGCACGTCGCGCTTGACCTCGTCCTCGGTGATGCCGCGCGCCTTGGCGGTGTCCGGGATCTGGTTTTCGACCAGCGGGGTCAGCACATAGCCCGGACAGATCGCATTGGCGGTGGTGCCGTGCTCGGCGAGTTCCAGGGCGACCGTCTTGGTGAGGCCGGCGATGCCGTGTTTGGCGGCGACATAGGCGCTCTTGAACGGCGAGGCGACGAGCGCGTGGGCGGAGGCCAGATTGACGATCCGGCCCCAGCCGGCCTTTTTCATGCCGGGCACCGCGGCGCGGATGGCGTGGAACGCAGACGACAGGTTGATCGCGATGATGGCGTCCCACTTGTCGATCGGGAACTCCTCGATCGGGGCGACATGCTGGATGCCGGCATTGTTGATGAGGATGTCGACCGAGCCGAGCCCGGCAATGGCGTCTTCGACAAGGCCGGCGATCTCTTGCGGTTTGAGCATATTGGCGCCGTTGAACAGGATCTTGGTGCCGGCGGCGGCCTCGAGTTCGGCGCGGGTCACCTCGATCTCGTCGGCGTCGCCCAGCCCGTTCAGCACCACATTGGCGCCGGCCCTGGCGAGCGCGGCCGCCATGCCGAGGCCGATGCCGCTGGTCGATCCGGTGACGATGGCGTTCTTTCCTGCGAGCATTGGATGCGCTCCATCGGTTGATTGTTGCATTGCAATATCATGTTTGTGCGATTGCGAAAAATCAAGGCAAATCGGCGTGAAAGGGCGTGTTCGCCGCGATCTCCCCGCTCTCTCCGCCGTCATTGCCGTGCTTGACGGAGGGAGGTACGACTTATGGTACTAGATGCTGCCACAGGCGCTTGCGTTACAAACCAACTCCAGGGAGGCACGCACATCATGACGCTCGACGAATATGCACGCGAGGTCGCCGCCGTTGTCGGCATCTCACCCGGCGCGCCGGTCACAAACGACAAGCTCGCATATATCGCGCTCGGCCTTGCCGGCGAGGCGGGGGAGGTGGCGGACAACGTCAAGAAGATGTTCCGCGACGGGCTCGACGACCTGGGGCCGGCCGCGGACGAACTCGGCGACGTGATCTTCTACTGGGCATGCCTGTGCACCATGGCGGGGCGCACGCCGTCGGACGTGCTGCGGCAAAGCGCGGAGAAGGTCCACCGCAAGCTCGGCGGCAGTGCCGTTTAGATCAGAGGCCGGCCCTGTTGCAGCGACCCTGTCAGAAGCACCAGGCCGATTGCAAAAATCGCCACCGCGCCGACAACCGCGAGGCCGCGATAGAGGCGTCCGGCCCAGACACTGTCGGGGCCGAGAAACGAGGTCGCCAGGTTCTTGGAAAGCACGGTGGCGATGGCGATCACGGAGACGGTGATGGCGGTTCCCAAAGACATGGCGAAGGTCGCGCCGACCCCGGCCACATAGAGCCCGAGCGTGTTGGCGAAGAGCAGCACCAGCACCGCGCCCGAGCACGGGCGGATGCCGACGGCAAAGGCAATCGAGGCGGCCTTTCTCAGCGACCAGTTCTCGCCTAGCTGCCGCGCTTCGGGGATATGGGCGTGGCCGCAGCCGTCATGATGTTCGTGGCCGTCGGCGTCGCCGTCATGAGCGTGCGCGTGCGCGTGGCTGTGTCCGCCGCGCAGCGCCGACCACAGCATATAGACCCCGATGACGCAGATCAGGGCGTAGCTGGCGCTCTCGAGATAGGTGACCATGGAGCGCGCCGTGCGTCCCGCCGCGGCGAAGATCAGGACCGTGCCGGTGACCAGAACGATGGCGCTTACCGCCTGCAGGAAGGCTGAAATGAAGGCCAGAACCACGCCGCGCCGCAGCAGCCTTTCGTCAGCCAGCAGATAGGCCGATATCACGGCCTTGCCGTGGCCCGGCCCCGCGGCATGGAATACGCCGTAAAGGAAGCTCAGGAGGACCAGGCTCCAGGCGGCCGCCAGCGAGTTCTCCGCCTTGACCGCTTTGATCGCGCCTGCGAGCTGGCGGTAGAACTTCTGCTGCTGTACGCGAATATAAGTCGTGATGTTGGTCCAGAATCCCGGTTCGGCTTTTTGCTCCGGACGGGGCTGGACCAGCAGTTTGCTCGAATCGACCTGGGCCACGATCAGCGGCCGCTCGGTGCCGGCCGCAGCGGGTATAGCCGGCGCGAACAGGAGGAGGCAGGCGAGAAGCGTTGCCAGCAGTGACAGTTTCATCAGGAAGCGCGTTTGCCCTGGCAGTCCACGACGACGGTTTCCGCATAGATCGAGCCCAGATCCTGGGTCGCCAGCAGATTGGCGAAATAGTCCTCCGACTGGGACGCGGCATCGTCGGCGTCGGCGTCGGGCTTGCGCAGTTCGACCGCGCAGCCGTCGGGCGCCGTGCCGACCGCGTTCACCGGATCCTTCGCGGCATATTCGATCGCGATGTAGAAGGACGGGTCGTACATCCTGAGATCGACCTTGCTTTTGCGCGGATCGAGCGGGGCGGCGAGCGGCACCTGGAAGTAGAGCGTCAGACGGCTGTCCTTGAAGGTGGAATGGAATTCGGTCACGGCGCCCAGGCCTTCATCCCCGGACCCGCTGCGAACCTTGGTGAAATAGCTGAAGTCCTTGAGTGCGCTGATATTTTCCGCGGCCAGAGGCTGCAGTTCCTCGGGCTCGTAGGTGCCGTTGCCGTTGACGTCCAGTCCCTCGACCGCGGTCATCGAATAGAACTCGTCGAATTCCCATTCGATGTTGATTGCGGTGATGCGGCCTTGGTCGTCGAAAACCACGTCGGAATGGGAGACGATCCAGACATGCGGGTGGGCGGCGGCGGGCAGTGTCGACAACGAGGTCGCTGCCGCGAGTGCCAGAGCGGTCAGGGTCGGCGTGAGTGTGCGCATTGGTTGTGTCTCATGACATGCGTTTCGCGTTCGTGACCTTATATAGCATTGCAGCGGTTAATCGAAAATAGCGGCGACACGATGATGGCGCCCGGTTTCGGCGGTCCATCGGGAGCGCTCACGAGATTGTGCTGGTGCCATGCGACCGGATTGTGGAAAACGCCTGCGCAATCCCGCGACGAATCAACGCCTTTGTGTATAATGATGCTTCGGAAAAAAAGCGCGTCCAAGCGCTGGCCGGCGCAAGTATGTGGTGTTGGAGGTTTCCGGGAGGGGGTCAATGTTGAGAGGGGTCGCGATTGCAGCCATTGCTGCATGGGTTTTCTTGTTGTCCGGGACAACGTCAGCCGTCAAAGCCAAGGATTTGGTCGAATTCTCCGGTGACTATGCGCCGGGCTCGATCGTGGTCGTCAATGCGGAGCGCGCGCTCTATTACGTGCTCGGCAACGACAAGGCTCTGCGGTATCCCGTCGCCATCGGCACGCCGGACGAAGTGTGGACCGGCCAGAGCGTGGTCACCCGCAAACGCAAGAACCCCGGTTGGGGTCCGACCCGGTCGCAGCGCCGCGCCGACCCGACCCTGCCGCGCTATGTGCCGGCGGGACCGGACAACCCGCTCGGCGCGAGGGCGCTCTATCTCGGCTGGGGGGTCTACCGCATCCATGGCACCAACGAACCCAAATCAATCGGGTTTGCCCAGTCGAACGGCTGTATCCGCATGTTCAACACCCATGTCAGCGATCTCTACGAACGGGTGCATATCGGCGCGCCGGTTCACGTGATCGAGCGGCTCAATGCGGTCGTGAGCGGGCGCTAGAGCATGTCTCCCGAAAGTGGGCACCGGTTTCGGGATAAAGACATGCTTTAACAAAGAGCTAGGGCGATGACGCGAATCAGAATGATTGCGACACGCTTTAGGGCCAACGCCATAAACATGAAGCTCGATTGGCCCCAGGCCTCCGCTTGCCAGGCGGACTTCGCCGAAATACGGTAATTTGAGCGGGCGTGAGTGAAAAACCGTTGCGTCTCGAGACGGTGGATCACAATCTGCGCCCGCTTCGTTATATATATGACGCCTTAACCGTATCCGCCCGGCGAGGAGAAGAATTTGCTCGAAGCCCTGTTCACAAGCCTGCCCTATCTGGGCGCGCTCCTGGCCGGCGTCCTGAGCTTTCTGTCGCCCTGCGTCCTGCCGCTGGTGCCGCCCTATCTGTGTTTCCTGGCCGGCGCGTCGCTCGAGGAACTGACCGGCGAGGATGAGGTCGACCCGCTGATGGGCCAGCGGGTGTTCGTCTCCGCGGTGATGTTCGTCATGGGCTTCTCGGCCGTGTTCATCGTGCTCGGCGCGTCGGCCACGGCACTCGGCAACCTGGTGACCGAGCATCTCTCCCTGCTTGCCCAGATCGCCGGGGTGATCATCATCCTGATGGGGCTTCACTTCCTCGGCGTGTTCCGCTTCGCCTTTCTCAACCGCGAGGTCCGCTTTCATCACGCGACCCGGCCCGCCGGCCCGTTGGGCGCCTTCGCCATCGGCCTTGCCTTCGCATTCGGCTGGACGCCGTGCATCGGCCCGATCCTCGGCGTCATCCTGGGGATCGCGGCGAGCGAGGACCAGGTCGGCTATGGCGCGACACTGCTCGCGGTCTACTCCGCCGGGCTCGGCCTGCCGTTCCTGATCGCCGCACTCTCAATCAAGTTCTTCCTCAAGTTCCTGCAGAAGTTCCGCTACCACCTGGCGA
>JBPCWF010000433.1:0-3993 GCA_051009775.1 Hyphomicrobiales bacterium
TCGGGCTCCGGCGGCTTGGGCGGTTTCGGCGGATCCGGTTTCTTTTCCTCCTGCGGCGGCTTTTTGACCTGGGCCTTGAGCTTGGTGAAGTCTTCGATGGTGACGATGTCGACCGGTATGGCTTCCGGCTCCTTGACATCGAACTCTTCCGGGTCGGGCAGCGCAACGACCGCGGACAACAGGATTGCCACGTGGACTCCGACGGAAAACAACAGACTCCAGCGCATCGCCAAACCTAGGTATCGTCTTCGAACTCGGTCACAAGCGCCACTTTGGTGAAGCCGGCCTGGTTGATTAAGGCCATGACCTTTGCAACCGTGCCGTATTCGGCCCTGCGGTCGCCCCTGACGTAAATCCGTACCTCGTTGTTGTTCTTGCTGATTTCAATCAATTTCGGCACCAGTTTGTCGAGCTCGATCTCGGTTTCCTGGAGCAGCAGCGTACCCTCCGCCTTGACCGTGATGGCGAGCGGGTCCTTGTCGCTCGGCAGTGGCTTGGCCTTGGTCTCGGGCAGTTCCACCGGAACGCCGACGGTCAGAAGCGGGGCCGCGACCATGAACACGATCAGCAGCACGAGCATGACGTCGACGAACGGCGTCACGTTGATTTCCGCCATCGGCACATAGCTCTGGCGGCGCTGGCGTCCCGAGCCGCTTCCACCGCTGTTCATCGACATGGCCATGTTTATGCCCGTTCATCCAGTTGACGCGACACGATGGCTGCGAACTCATCGGCGAAATTGTCGAGCCTGCTGCCATGGCGCGCCAGTTCGCTTGCAAACTTATTGTAGAAGATAACCGCCGGAATTGCTGCCAGAAGTCCAAGCGCGGTGGCAAACAGGGCTTCGGCGATGCCGGGCGCGACGACGGCGAGGTTCGTGCTCTCGCTCACCGCGATCGCCTGAAAGCTGTTCATGATGCCCCAGACCGTGCCGAACAGCCCGATGAACGGTGCCGTCGATCCGACGGTCGCCAGGAACAAGAGCCGTTTCTCGAGCCGCGCCATCTCCTTTTGAATGGTCACCTCCATGACCTTCTGGATGCGCATCTGAACGCCGGCGAAGCCGTGGCGGATGGCGCCGTCCTGGCTGCGTTTCCACTCACGCATGGCGGCGACGAACATGGCGGCCATGGAGTGGTTCGATTTGGAGCCGAGATTGGTATAGAGCTCATCGAGCGATTGTCCGGACCAGAACAACTGCTCGAACTTGCCGGCCAGCCGCCGCATCCGGCGGAATACGACCAGCTTCTCGAAGATGATCGCCCAGGTCCACACCGAAGCCAGCACCAGCCCGACGACAACCAGCTTGACGACGATGTGCGCCTGCTGAAACAGGGTCAGGATCGACAGGTCCGCCTTGGGCGCCGTGAGGGCCTCGTTGGCAACCTCATTGCCAGCCTGCGCCTGATGCAAAAGCGTCAGGATCGACACGTCGCCTAGAGTTATGTTGAGACCCGCAGTGGCAAGCAGGCTGGGATCCATAGATCGGTCCTCGTGTATTATGGCATAGATCTCTTGGTCAAACCGACACAGGACCCAGAGTGGTCATGCCCCGCTCCGGACGTCACTTCTCCCGCATCGCGCGCGCGCCGACCACCGATTCTACGGTGCGCATATGAGGTGACTAACTATGTTTAAACTTGGGCGCAAGACCGCCTTCGGCGGCGCCGCCGCGCCCGTGGCGCACGCCCTCCGCCCTTCTTGACCACAAGTAGCGGGCCATGACAACCCGCAGAACGTTAACGCAAGGTTACGGCACCGGATAAAGCTTTATCAATCGCCTGCGACATATTGCAGAAATGTCTCGCGCATGTCCTGTGAAAGCCGCTTGGGCCGGCCGTTTCCATCGATCACGGCCGCGGTCAGGGTCGCACCGAACAGGCGGTCGTGGTCGCGATAAATGTCCTGCGCCAGCTCGAACCGGGCGCCGCTGACGCGCAGGAAGCGCGTGCGCACTTCGATCACATCGTCTATACGCGCCGGCCTGACGAACTCATTGGTCATTTTGCTGACCGCAAATCCCCGGCGCTCTTCCGGCCGCGCGTCATCGAACAGCTTGTGATGCTCAACGCCGATCAGGCGTAGGAAGTCCGAGCGGCCGCGCTCGCAATATCTGAGATAGTTGGCGTGATAGACAACCCCGGAGAAGTCCGTGTCTTCGTAGTAGATCCGGACCGGCAGGATGTGGGTCCGGGCCTCGATCCGTCCGGCGAGATCGGGCCATTTCCCCGCGGCGCCTGGACGGTCAATCATCGTCTTCGAACAGCTCATGCTGTGGGCCGGTGAAGCCCGCTGGCATGTCGGCATCGAGATGCGTAAAGGCGGCGGGCGTTAGCATGCGGCCCCTCGGCGTGCGGTTCACGAAACCCTGCTGGATCAGATAGGGCTCGATGATTTCCTCGATCGCATCGCGCGGTTCGCTGAGCGATGCCGCGATGGTCTCGATGCCGACCGGCCCGCCGCCGAAATTGACCGCGATGCATTTGAGATAACGGTGATCGAGGGCATCGAGGCCCCGGGCATCGACTTCGAGATTTCTGAGCGCCTTGTCGGCGACCTCGTCGGTGATCGGATCCGAGCCCGCAACGGAGGCAAAGTCGCGGACCCGGCGCAGGAGCCGGCCGGCGATCCTGGGCGTGCCGCGCGAACGCCGGGCAATCTCCCACGCGCCGTCCTCGGTCATCGCGACCTGGAGCACGCGGGCGCCGCGGGTGACGATGGTCTTGAGTTCATCGTCGGTATAGAAGTTGAGCCGGACCGGGATGCCGAAACGGTCGCGCAGCGGCGTGGTCAGAAGCCCGGTCCGCGTCGTCGCGCCGACCAGCGTAAAGCGCGCCAGGTCGATGCGCACGGACCGCGCCGCCGGCCCCTCGCCGATGATCAGGTCGAGCTGGAAGTCCTCCATCGCCGGATAGAGGATCTCCTCGACCGCCGGGTTCAGCCGGTGGATCTCGTCGATGAACAGAACGTCGCGTTCCTCCAGATTGGTCAGGATCGCGGCGAGATCGCCCGATTTCGCGATCACCGGTCCCGAAGTGGCGCGGAACCCGACACCGAGCTCGCGGGCGACGATCTGAGCGAGCGTGGTCTTGCCGAGGCCCGGCGGCCCGGCGAACAGCACATGGTCGAGCGCCTCGCCGCGCGCCCGCGCCGCCTCGATGAACACCCGGAGATTGGCGCGCGCACGCTCCTGGCCGATGAACTCCTCGAGCACCAGCGGCCTGAGCGAGGTTTCGGCGTCGTCTTCGGCCGCCTCGAGCCGATCGACCAGTCGTTCGTTCATCGCGCGAGTTCCTTGAGCGCATGGCGGATGATCTGTTCGGCCGCGGCGTCCTCACCGGTCTGCCGGAGCGCCGCCGCCACCGCCGCGCCGGCTTGCGTCTGTGCATAGCCCAGATTGACCAGCGCCGAAACCGCATCCGACACCGCCGTCGCGGACGGCGCCTCCATATTGGCCTGAACCGCGGCCAGCCCCGCATCGGCCGGCGTGAGCGCTGGAAACTTGTCCTTGAGCTCGGTGACGATCCGCTGCGCCACTTTCGGGCCGACACCCGGCGCCTTGGAAATCTGCGCCTTGTCCTGCATCGCGACCGCGGTCATCAGCGCGCTCGGCTTGAGCGTCGAGAGAATGGCCAGCGCAACCTTGGTGCCGACGCCCTGCACGGTGAGCAGAAGCTTGAACCAGTCCCGCTCCATGTCGCTGGCAAAGCCGAACAGGCGGATCTGGTCCTCGCGCACATAGGTCTCGATGGCGAGCGCCACCGCTTCGCCCTTGCCCGGCAGGCCGCCGAGCGTCGTGCCGGAGCATTGCACCAGATAGCCGACGCCGCCGACATCGACGATGACCCAGTCGTCACCGATGGAGTCGATCAGGCCCTTGAGCTTGCCGATCATCGGCCCGCCGCCGCGATACTCTGCGCCAGCGCCCGGGCGCCGCGGTGATGGGCGTGGGTGATCGCGATCGCCAGGGCATCCGCGGAGTCGGCGCTGTGC
>JBPCWF010000434.1:0-7033 GCA_051009775.1 Hyphomicrobiales bacterium
GATTGGTCTTGACCATGTCCTCGATGACCATGAACTCCTCGAGCTGGATCATCGGGCGGGCTTGCGGAAGATGCTCGATCTCCACGACCTCTTCGTCCGCCACCGACACCACCAGCCGCCAGACGCCGATCCCGCCGGAGCGGAACACGCTGACCCGGGCCAGGCGTTCGATCGGGTCGCCCGGTCGGAACGCGCGCACGACCGATTTCGCCGGTTCCTTCACTTCCATGGTCTCGAACATCGCATCCTCGCCGAACTCGGGATGCGCCCGCACGGCCCGCGTGACGGCGGAGATCTCATCGGCGGTGAGGGAATCGAGAGGGTGGGCGGCGTGTCTGTGGGCGCCATCACGGGTTCCGGTATCCGGTCGCGCAACCATGTCATCCATTTGATTTCCTCCCGATG
The DNA here is from genome assembly GCA_051009775.1 of Hyphomicrobiales bacterium. Classification (GTDB taxonomy): domain Bacteria; phylum Pseudomonadota; class Alphaproteobacteria; order Rhizobiales; family JAJFHB01; genus JBPCWF01. The sequence continues at coordinate 406 of JBPCWF010000434.1, forward strand.
GTGGCTAACAGGTGTCTCAGCCCGGAGCAGTATGCGCACTTGAAGCCGTTGGTGACAACACGATGTGTTTGGAGAGCCGGAATTTCATACCGCGAAACGCGCGGCTGGGTTGGTCTGGGTTTCCGCGCCCGGCGTCACGTTACTGAAATGCCACTATCATCGATACTATCAAGGCTGTCATGAACCGCACGCTGAAATACAAGCTCATTTTCGTGGTGGTGTCGGCGCTGACCCTGGCGGGTGTGGTGTTGAGCATCGTTCTGCTCGATCTGGGTGTGGCCGGAATGCTTGCCGCGGCCATCGTGTTCCTGGTCCCCGGCCGCGCCGGTGCATATTTCCTGCGCGATTTGTTTCTGTCCAGGCGTTATGTGGACGCCGGACAGTACGAGGACGCCATCGCCGCCTCAGAGCGGTTTGTGCGCTTGTTGGATCTGCAGCCGTGGCGCCAGCACTTCATCTACTGCTCTTATTGTATCTACACCTGGAACACCCGCGCGATGGCCTTGAACAATCTCGGCGCGGCCAGGATGGAACTCGGCCTGATCGATGACGCAGAATTACCTCTCGGCGAGGCGCTTGCCCTCGATGCAGCGTATCCCATTCCCTATTACAATTTGAGCGTCATCGAAGCCGTTCGGGAAGATCACGCCCGCTCCGATCAACTGCTGTCCAAGGCGAGGCAGCTTGGCTTTGGTCCAAGTGCTGTCGATAAGGTAATCATGCGGGTCGCCGCGGCATACGCCCGGGTTCAATCCGTACCGAGTTGACCTCACCGGGCGCGCTCATGCCGGGGTTTGCAGCGCCTCCCAGTCCAACCCGAACCGTGCCAGGTATTTCCGCAGGCGGTCCGCATCGTTGTGCGTTGTGCGGCGGCGCCGCGATGCCGCAAAGAGCGCGCGCCCCGCATCGCTCAGGGAGCGGGACTGGCGGCAGGTCCTGACGACATAAGCAAGCTGCACCCGGTCGAACGGGTCGATCCCGTCCAGACCGTCCCCGGGGATGACCGATGCCAGAATGTCGCCCTCCGTGTCACGGTCTTCGGCGCGCCACCTGCCGGTCAGCCGGGCGATCTCGTCCGACACCACCTCCTCGTTGATGCGCCCGGACGGCGCAAGCGTCGCCATGCGCGTGACCGCGGCGCCGAGATCACGGAAATTGCCGGCCCAGCGTGCTTCGCCCCTGGTGGCGAAAGCCATGAACCGCGCCAGTGCTTCCTTGTTGAACATGATGCGGTCGCCGGTGCGTTCTGCATAGCGGCGCAGCTCGAAATCGAGATTGGGCTCGATGTCCTGGCGCCGTTCGGCAAGACCCGGCAGGCGGAAGGTCCAGAGGTCGAGCCGGGCGAGCGGGTCTTCGCGGAAGCGCCGCGCCCGGACCTCTTCGGAAAGATCCCGGTTGGTGCCGGCGATCAGCAGGAAGTCGCTCTCGCGCTCCCTGTCCGCGCCCAGGGGAAGGAAACGCTTTTCCTCGATGGCGCGCAGCAGCATCGCCTGCTCGTCGAGGCCGAGCTCGCCGATCTCATCGAGAAACAGCATGCCCTGATGCGCGGTCTTGAGAAGCCCCGGCCGGTCTGAGGTCGCGCCCGTGAACGCGCCTTTGATATGCCCGAACAAGGTGGACATGGCCTGATCGCCGCGCAGGGTGGCGCAGTTCACCTCGACCAGATCCGCTTTCACCAGATGCCGCGATTTCTTCAGCTCATAGATGCGGCGCGCAAGCTGCGTCTTGCCGGCACCGGTGGGGCCGGTCAGCAGGATCGGCGCGTCGGAATGCACGGCCACCTGTTCGATGTGGTCGATCATGCGGTTGAAACCGGCATTCCTGGTCTCGACGCCGGCCTTAAGAAAGGAAGCGGCGTCTTCCCGTTCCAGACGGAAGCGCGCGGCGATCTGATCGTCCTTGGAAAGATCGAGGTCGATGATCGCATAGCCGCCCGGGTCGCCTTCCGCCCAGCGCTTGGGCGGTGAGATCTGCAGGAGCCGGCCCGGCAGGTGGCGCGCCTCGGTCAGGAGGAACATGCAGATCTGGGCGACATGAGTGCCGGTGGTGATCTGGATCAGATAATCCTCGTTGTCCGGATCGAACGGGTATGTCGAGGCGAAACCGTGAAGGCCGGCATAGACCTCTCCGAAGTCCCAGGGATCGTTCAGCGCAAGATCGTGCATGGCGACTTCGGTTTCCGGCGAGATCCGCTCGATGTCCCTGGCAATGAGATCTCCGAGCTTGGTGTGGGCCGGGTCGCGCAGCAATTCATAGCGGTCGACAATGAGGTCGGGATGCTGGCAGACCGACACGCTCGGCCGCCAGCGGTTCCAGCGCTCGGGGCCTCGGCCCTTGTCGAGCGTGGTTCCGAGGAAGCCGATGGCAACGGTTTTGCGCATTTTTCTGATTATCCAGCAGGATAAGATAAGATATTAGTATATCGTATATGGTCCATGAACGCAACGTATCACACATCCCCATTCAGGCCAGATGAAGTTTTTTCTGTACTTATTTCAATGAGTTAAACTCTTTTCCGCCAACATCTCTCGGAACTGGCCCGCCACTTGAAATAGCCTTGCCAAGACCGCCCGCAGCGGGCGGCCAATTGGATGGAGGCACTGATGGCCAACAAAGCTCTTTTCGGATCGCGGCGTGATGTAGCACTGGCTGAAACCCGCAACCGTGCGGGCGGCCCGGCATACCGGCTCAGCGACCGGCAGGCGCTTGCCCAGCTTGCGGCCACCGGATGCCTGAACCAGACCTTCTATGCCGACGCGCGCACGCAGCTCGACGAGCTCCTGATCGCGGCGTCTCTGGTCGATCCGGATTTTCTGGCCAAGACGGCGATCTATACCCGCCGGAACGGCCACATGAAGGACACGCCGGCGGTTCTGCTGGCGGCGCTCTCGGCGATCTCGCCGCAGCACCTGTCTCAGGCCTTCCCGCGCGTAATCGACAACGGCCGGATGCTGCGCAACTTCGTGCAGATCCTGCGCTCCGGCGCCACGGGCCGGAAGTCACTGGGAACGCGGCCGAAGAAGCTCGTGCAGAACTGGCTCAACAAGGCGTCCGACGACGCGCTGTTGCGTGCATCGGTCGGTAACACGCCCGCGCTGGGGGATGTGATCCGCATGGTGCACCCGAAGCCTGCTTCGGCGGAACGCGAGGCGTTCTTTGCCTGGCTGCTTGGCAAGCCGTGCGATGTGCGGCTGCTGCCGCGGGCGGTTCGCGACTACCTCGCCTTCCGGGAGAACCCGGCGGGCGCGGCGGTGCCGAGCGTGCCGTTCCAGATGCTGACGTCGCTGCAGCTCACCAAGAAGCAGTGGGCCAAAGTAGCGGAACGCGGTGGGTGGCAGATGGTGCGTATGAACCTGAACACGTTCCTGCGCCACGGTGTGCTCGACATGCCGCTGACCCGGCGCCGGATCGCGGCGCGGCTTGCGGATGCAAAGGAGATCGCCGGTGCGCGCGTGTTCCCGTACCAGCTCATGGCGGCCTGGAAGCACATGGCTGCCGGCATGCCGGACGAGATCCGTGAGGCGGTGGCGGACGCGATGGAAATCGCGGTCGACAACACGCCGGAACTCGGCGGCCGAGTGGTCGTTTGCCCGGACGTGTCGGGCTCGATGACCATGCCGGTCACCGGGTCCCGCAAGGGCGCGACGTCGACGATCACCTGCATGGACGTGGCCGCGTTGGTCACGGCGGCGGTTCTGCGCAAGAACCCGGATGCCCGGGTGATGCCGTTCGACACCCAGGTGCGCAAGGTTTCCATCGAGCCGGGCGACCGGGTCGTGGACAACGCCCACGCGCTGTCCTGGTTCTACGGCGGCGGGACGGCATGTTCGGCCCCGCTGGTCGAGCTGAACGACGAGAAGGCGCCGGCCGATCTGGTTATCCTGATTTCGGATAACCAGTCCTGGGCGGACAGCACGCGCACGGGCGGCACGCCGGTCATGGACCAGTGGGTCAAGCTGAAGCGCCGGTGCCCGCAGGCGAAGCTCGTCTGCCTGGACATCGCGCCCTACGGGACCACGCCGGCTCATGAACGTGCCGACGTGCTCAACATCGGCGGTTTCTCGGACAGCGTGTTCGAGGTCATCGCCGCCTTCGCGCAAAACCGCCTCGGCCCGGACCACTGGGTCGGCGAGATCGAGAAGGTGCAACTGTAACCCGGGGTCCGGGGGAATGCCGGCGGGACTACATCGCTTCAACCGATACGGATGTCTCGTCATCCGTTGTCCCCCGGACCCAAATCGGAAGTGTTTAAACGCGGCGAATGCCGGTGGAACTACATCGTTAATCACTGGGTCGCGGGTTCGAGTCCCGCCCGGGCTGCCATCATGGCCCGGTAGCTCAGTTGGCAGAGCAAGTGGCTCGTTTCACCATATCTTGTCGCCGCACCTGACAGCGAAAGAGAACATTGGAACCGATAAGAATATAGCCGCGGCGAATGCCGGTGGAACTACATCGACTTAGGATCGCCAGGTCGCGGGTTCGAATCCCGCCCGGTCCACCATAATATGCTTATGGGCCGGTAGCTCAGCGGTAGAGCGGGACACGTTTCGCCAACACCTTGTCGCCGCGGCTTATTCTCTGAAGGACGAAAGCCATGATTTTGATCGATGGATCCGAAGGTGAGGGCGGCGGGCAGATCCTGCGCACCGCGCTGACCCTGTCTGCCCTGACGGGCCAGCCCTTCCGCATCGAGAACATCCGGGCCGGGCGGGCAAAGCCCGGTCTGCTGCGCCAGCACCTGACCGCGCTTCATGCGGCAGCCGCGGTGTGCGGCGGGAAACACGCAGATGGCGTGAATCTCGGCGCCTCGGTGCTCGAATTCTATCCGGGCAGCCTGCGGCCGGGCACTTACGAGTTCGCGGTCGGCACGGCGGGCAGCGCCATGCTGGTGTTTCAGACCATTCTGCTGCCGCTCCTGAAGGCGGACGCGCCATCGCGCGTCATCATCAGCGGCGGAACCCATAACCCGGCCTCGCCACCGTTCGAGTTTGTCGCAGCCGCCTATCTGCCGCTCCTGCGCCGTATGGGCGCGGATGTCGATCTGAAGATCATCCACTACGGTTTCGCGCCGGCGGGCGGGGGCCGCATTCTCGTGGACATCCGGCCGCTCAAAGCGTTCAGCCCGGTCGATCTGCTCGACCGTGGCGCGCAAAAGCAAGTGTTTGCCGAAGCGTTCTTTGCCAACCTGCCGTTCGATGTGGTCGAGCGGGAGCTTGCCCGGCTGGGCGAACTCCTGTCCCTGGCCGAACCGGCGCAGCGGGTGCGCGAGGTCAAATCCGACGGTCCCGGCAATGCGCTCATGGTGACGGTCGAAAGCGAGAATGTGACCGACGTGTTCACCGCGTTCGGCCGCCGTGGTGTCCGGGCGGAAGACGTCGCGGCGGACGTGGCCGGCAGCGCGCAGCACTATATCGCGTCCGGCGCGGCCGTCGGCGCCGCCCTGGCCGACCAGTTGCTGCTGCCGCTCGCCCTGGCCGGTGGCGGGTCGTTCACCACGACGAATGTGACGCCGCACCTTCAGACCAACGCGGCCACGATCGCGAAATTCCTGCCCGTCGAGACCATATGTGAGGACGGTGAGCGGAACGCCGGAGCGGCGACGCATGTCAGCGTCCGGGCCGAGTGAATACCGAAGGAGATGAAAAGTGCGCCATGTGATTTTGATGCGCGGTGCGCCGGGCGCAGGCAAGTCGACATTCATCGAGCGGCAGGGCCTGCGGCCGTTCACCCTGTCACCGGACGATTTCCGCCTGCGTCTGGGCGGCATTGTCATGACGCCCGACGGCGGACAGACGCTCAGCCACGCGCATGAAAAACGCGTCTGGGCGGAGGTCGAGGACGTGCTCGACTTCAAGATGGGGCAGGGACAGCTGGTCGTCGTCGATGCCATGTTCCAGAGGCCGAGGGATTTCAAGCTTCCCCTGCGGCTGGCCGAGACCCACCGCTACGAGGTCCACTGTGTCGACTTCTCAGCGGTGCCGAAACATGTCGCGCATGAGCGCAACCGCGACCGCGCGGCCTGGAAGGTGGTGCCCGATCAGGTGATCGAAACCGCCTATGAGCGGCTGGAGAACCACCCGGTGCCGAAGGGAATCAACCGGATTGCGGCGGAGGATCTCGACGGCGAACTCATCCTGGACCGCCTGGAACCGCCGCGCCGGGAACTGTCTTCATACAGGGCCGTCATGCATATCGGCGACCTGCAGGGCTGCTATGCGCCGGTCGGGGAATTGCTCGCGGACGGGTTCCGGGACGACACCTACTACATCTTCATTGGAGATCTGCTCGACCGCGGCATCCAGAACGGCGAGGTCATCCGCTTTGCGGTGGACGAGATCCTGCCGCGCGACAATACCGCGCTGATCTGGGGCAACCACGAGTATCACATCCAGCGCTACGCCAAGAACATGGAGGCTATATCCAAGGAGTTCAAATTCAACACGCTGCCGCAGATCGAAGCGGCGAAGTTCACCCGCGCCGAAGCCAACGCTCTGCTCGACAAGGCGGAGGACGCGTTTACTTACGCGTTCCACGGCAAGACCATGCTCGTCACCCATGCGGGGATATCGCGGCTGCCGGACCGGCTTGTCACGGTGCCCTCGCTGCAGTTCTGGAAAGGCGCGGGCAC
>JBPCWF010000435.1:0-7093 GCA_051009775.1 Hyphomicrobiales bacterium
GCTGTCATGCAGGTAGTTGGGCGGGAACAGGCGGCCCTTGCGGTGCAGGTCGTGCACGGTCGGGCGCACCGGCGTGTTGGCCGGCCACATCCGCGCCTTGCTCGGCAGCTCCCCGCCCTTCTTCAGATTGCACGGCGAGCAGGCCGTGACCACGTTGTCCCACGTGGTCTTGCCGCCGCGCGAGCGCGGCACCAGGTGGTCGAAGGTGAGATCGTCCGGGCTGCCGCAATACTGGCAGGTGAAGCGGTCGCGCAGGAACACGTTGAACCGGGTGAACGCCGGATAGCGGGCCGGCTTGATATAGGTCTTGAGCGAAACCACGCTCGGCAGCCGAAGCTCGACCGACGGGCTGTGCACCACCGTGTCATAGTGCGACACCGTGTTGACCCGGTCGAGGAACACGGCCTTGACCGCGTCCTGCCAGGACCACAGCGACAGCGGATAATAGCTCAGCGGCCGGTAGTCTGCATTGAGTACCAGCGCAGGGCAGTTGTCCGGAGATGTCGGTACCATCGTCACCAAATCTGCTCCAAAAGCAATTCGACCCCGGCGATCTCGTCCGTCGCCCGGGCACCTATTACTATATCTGGTGTGTCAATCTTATGAAAGACCAGCGATTCGGGTTACTTAAGACTGCGACAGCTTGCCCGAAAAGGCGTCGCGCAGGAACTCCGCGCCGAGCGCCAGCCCCATGCCGTCGATACCATGCCCGACACCCTCCGAAACATGCCATCTGACCGACAATCCCAGGGCTCCGAGCGCCTGCGCGGCGGCATAGAGCGAAGACACCGGTATCAGCTCGTCGCGATCGCCATGCACCAGCAGCACCGGCGGCCTGGACCTGAGCTCGGTTTCCAGATGTTCCGGCCCGGTCAGGGTTCCGGAATAGCCGATGATCGCGGCCGGCGGCGTTTCGCGGCGCAGCCCGACATGGAGCGACATCATGGTGCCCTGGCTGAAGCCGACAAGCGCCAGCTCGGCCATTGTGAGACCGGCGCGTTCGAGCTCCTGGTCGATGAAGGCATCGAGCACCGGCGCCGCGCGCGTGACCCCGTTCCAGTATTCGTTCGGATCGAGCCTGGAGATCGGGAACCACTGGCGGCCGCCCGGGGCGCCGGCACAGGGTTCCGGCGCATCCGGGCTGACGAAGGCGGCATCGGGCAAAACCTGCTGCCATTGCGCGCCGAGGCCGATCAGATCGTTGCCGTCGGCGCCGTAACCATGGGCGAAGATGACGAGCTGCCTGGGCGCGCCGCCCGAAGCAGGCGCAAGTCTCGGTCCGTCGATGGCAGGCTGCGTCATGGGTCAACCGCGGTGATAATGTCAGCGCGGTCGAATAGCAGATCGGAGCTCCCGTGTCTCCGTCCGTTTTCAGACCCGGCACGCGGACTCAGGTCTTGTTCTGCTTGATCACCCGGTAATAGGACCACAGCACCCGCGCCGCCACCGCCCGCCATGGCCGCCACGGCTCGCTCATGGCGCGCATGGTTGCCTCGTCGGGCCGGGCATCGAGCCCGAAGGCGTGCTGGGCGGCAACCTGGAGCGCCAGGTCCCCCGCCGGCCACACATCCCGGCGGCCGAGACAGGCCAGGAGATAGATTTCCGCGGTCCACCGGCCGATGCCCCTGATCTCGAGCAGGGTGTCATGCACCTCGTCATCCGGCAGGTCGCCGAAGCGGTCGAAGTCGCAGCCGCCCGACAGAACCGCCTCGCACACCGCGCGAATCGTCTTGACCTTGGGCCGCGAGACGCCCGCCGCCCGCAAGGTATCGTCATCCAGGCCCGAAAGGTTCTCCGGCGTCATCGGCGCCAGCTGGTCCTCCATGCGCCGCCAGATCGCCTTGGCGCTGGCGGTCGAGAGCTGCTGCTCGGTCACGATCAGCATGAGCCCGCGAAAGCCGCCCTGCGCGCGGCGCAGCGGTGGTGTGCCGGTTTCCGCGACGAATGCGGCGAACCGTGGCTCGCGCGCGACAAGCGCCTCGATGCCCCGTTCCACATCCGCGATGGTCTCGATCGTGCTCATTTGGTCCCAGGTTTGACGTCCGACCCCATTTCCCTTAACGCAAGCGGCGAAACACGCAACACGAATTCGTCACGGCCCCGACCATGAACCAGACCCAGCCGGTCGTCCGCTTCGCGCCGAGCCCGAACGGAGAGCTTCATCTCGGGCACGCCTATTCGGCCCTGTTCACCCAGCGCAAGGCGCGCGAGCTTGGCGCACGTCTGCTGCTGCGGATCGAGGACATTGACCTGGTGCGCTCGCGCGGCGAGTTCGTCGATGCCATCTACCGCGACCTTGCCTGGCTCGGCCTGGAGTGGGAGACGCCGGTGCGCCGCCAGTCAGAGCATTTCGCCGACTATCGGGTGGCGCTCGACAAACTCGACGCCATGGGGTTGCTCTATGCCTGCTTCGCGACCCGCCAGGAGATCCGCACCGCGGTCGCCGATATCCCCAATCACCCGGCAGACCCGGACGGGGCGCCGCTCTATCCGGGCCTGTCAAAACGTCTGTCCGCCGAAGAGCGGGCCGAACGCCTCGCCGCCAGCGCACCGCACGCCCTGCGGCTCGACATGGCGCGGGCGATCGAGGCCGCCGGCCGGCCGATATCGTTCGAGGAACATGAGCGGGGTCCGGCGGGAGAACACGGCACCGTCGCCGCGGGCCCGGCCATCTGGGGCGACGTGATCATCGCCCGCAAGGAGGTGAAGACCAGCTATCACCTCTCCGTCGTCGTCGATGACGCGCTCCAGGGCATCACCGATGTGACCCGCGGCCAGGACCTGTTCTACGCGACCCATGTCCATCGCCTGCTTCAGGTGCTGCTCGGCCTGCCGGCGCCGGCCTACCATCATCACGAGCTTGTACGCGACGAGACCGGCCGGCGCCTGTCCAAGCGCGACAAGGACCAGAGCCTGCGGTCAATACGCGACAGCGGCGTCACGCCGGAGGAGGTCAGGCGGCGGCTGGGGTTCGACTGACGCACGCCCACGAAAAAGCCCCGCGGCGCGAGCCACGGGGCGAACCGTCTTCACCGGAAACGGGCGTCTTGCGAAAGCGCGCCCAGCCGGCAAATGGGGCTTACTGGCAACCCTTGGTCGTCGCGCAAGCCTGCGCGGACGACGAGGTCGCGTCGATAACAGTCAGGGTCGTCCCCAACACTGCAAATGACAGCGCAAGGATCAGAGCCACTTTTCTAACCATATCGCGTCTCCTTTGACGTTAAGGCATCAAGACGACAAGCCGATGCCTGAACCGTCCGCTCCCATCCTAGATATCCGTTTTAGCACAGATCCGCTGTGATAGGGATCACAAGACACTGTTTTTTCCGCTCGGCCACCGGTCGGTTCAGTCACCCCAGATATGGTCGAAATATCAGGATTTTCAACGTTTTTTCGCACAATACCGCGTCAAAGCCTGTCCAAAATGTAATCTGCGGCAGGCTTAACGAAACCTTATTTACAGCCCGAGCGCCCATGAAATGCTGGTGATCGTGGCAACCGATGCCGCGGTGCCAAGGATGATCGCCGACGACACTGCCGGCACGGCGACATCGTAGCGGCTGGCGAACAGGAACACATTGATGCCGGTCGGGGCGGCGGCGAACAGCACCGCGACCGCGACCCAGACCGGCGGCAGCGCGAACGCCCAGACCGCAAGCAGCCAGACCACCAGGGGATGCAGGACGAGCTTGCCCGCCACCATCACCCCGGAAACATCGGGCGCACCGCGAAAGCCGAACCTGTTGAGCGCGAGCCCCATGGTGAACAGGGCGGCGGGCACGGCGATCCACGCCAGCGGCTTGAGGACCAGATCGACCGACGGGGCCAGCCCCAATCCGGTCTGCCGGTACAACAGGCCGGCCAGGAGACCGATGATGATCGGATTGACGACGATCGCCCTGGCGGTCTGCACGGCGAGATCGCCAAGGCGGAGATGCCCGTCCCTGCCGGTCCATTCGACCAGCACCGTGCCGGCCACCAGCATCACCGGCAGATGGATGGAGATGATGATGAACAGGGGCACGGCGCCCTGCCCGTCGGGAAAGAAGGAGAACACCAGGGGCAGACCGAGCAGCATCGTGTTGGAGTAACCGCTGCCGAGCCCGGCGACGCAGGCCTCACGGGACGAGCGCCCCAGAACCGATTGCACCAGCACCGAAGTAACGATCCAGCTTGCGGCAATACCGCCGAAATAGGCGGCCCACAGCGCCCATGGCGAGGCCTCCGGCACGGAGATGCTCACCATGGTCCGGAACAGAAGCACGGGGATCGCCAGATCGAAAACGAAACGGTTCACGTAGCGGCCGACCCGCTCGCCGACCCATCCCAGACGGGCGCAGACATAGCCCACCGCGATCAGCCCGAAGACCGGTGCAACGATCTCCAGGATCGCAATCACAAAGCGTTCACCGCGTGGATGCCGTCGGCCTGCGGCACGGGCGACGCACGCCGCGACCGCTCACGGTCCTCCACATCCCGGGCGGCCCGTTCCACGTCGAGCACCGTGACCAGCCCCTTGAGCCTGAGCTCGAGCCGCGCCATGGCCTTACGGTCGGGGCCCAGGTCGATCACCGCGACGAGGCTCTGCCCGCAGACGGATTTCTCCGCCTGAAAGCGCACAGGCTCGATATCGAGCTTGCTCATCAGGTTGAACAGGCGCGGCAGGGCCGAGGCTCCGGCCTGGAGGCGGACCTTGAGGACGCAACGGTCCGGCAGTTCGGTACTGGAGGGAGATCGGTAGGCGAACGCCCGGTCGAGGCGCTCATTATCTGGGGTGGAGTCGTACGACATCGGACACAATTCCTTCTGCAGTCATTGGCGGACAAGCAAATTTGTCCCGGCCGAACATGTCGGCCGGGCCGGTAATTCGCCCGCCAATAAGCGCGAAAAGGATGACATCCGTCCGTGTCATAGCGGCGCCAATGTAGGTGAACCGCACCGGTTTCGTCAATCGTTCCGCCGGTTATCGGTTGACGAGACGATAATGCGAAATTTACCGCGCATAAATGCGATCTGGCCCTTGGCGAAGCAGCGATCACACAATAAGCTGAACATGGCAAAAAAGCGGCGATTCTGGGGCGGCTACCATGACTGATATTCCCATCACGGAAAATGGGCACCACTGCGCGAGCAACGGGCATGACTATGCCAATGGCGTCAGCCTCGATCCGATGAACCTCGAAGGCTCTCTGAAGCAGCTCGAGGAATATATGATCGGGCTCAGGCTCGAGCGCTCATCGGCGCAGCGGGCCCTGACGGCGCAGTCGGACCTTGTCGGCACGGTGGCCCATGAGATGCGCACGGCGCTTGGCAATATCTACGCCTTTTCCGATCTCATGCTCGGCACAGAGCTTAACGGCGAGCAACACCATTACGCCACATGCCTCAAGCAGACCGCCGACGGATTGCTGGTCCTGCTGAACGACGTGCTGGACCACACCAGGCTGACCGAAGGCCGGCTGGAGCTTTCCAAACGGGCGTTCGACCTGACGGAGCTCCTGTCATCCTTCGGCACCATGCTCTCCGCGCGCTGCCACGCCAAGGGACTGACCGCGACCGTCGACGTGACCGGCGACCTGCCGAGCATCCTCGAAGGTGACCCGATGCGCATCCGGCAGGTCCTGATGAATTTCGCCGACAATGCGGTCAAGTTCTCCGACCACGGCACCGTGTCCCTGCATGTCGAGCGGGTCGGCACCTATCCGGGCGGCGTGGTCGTCAGGTTTTCCCTGAGCGACATGGGCATCGGCATTCCCGAATACGACCGCGAGCGGCTGTTCCAGCCGTTCGAGCAGGCGGGCGGCGCGGCGGCGCATGGCGGCTCCGGTCTCGGCCTGTCGATCTGCGCCAAACTGGTCGAACTCATGGGCGGCCAGATCGGCTGTGACAGCACGCCCGGCCAGGGCAGCACATTCTGGTTCGAGGCCTGGCTCAACCGGGCGGCCAGTGTCCAGGGCGACGATGACGACCTTTTCGTCGATGCCATAGGCGTGGCGGATGCGGCTTGGCAGGAGGATGGCGACGGGCAGTCCGGCGAAATGCTCAGCGCCCGTCCGAGCCACATCCTGCTGGTCGAGGACAACAAGGTGAACCAGATGCTGGTCACCACCTACCTGTCCAAGTTCGGCCACACCTACTCCATCGCCGAAAGCGGTTACGACGCGATCGACGCCATCAAGGCCAATCATTTCGACCTGGTCCTGATGGACCTGCACATGCCCGAGATCGACGGCTTCCAAACAACAGCGGCGATCCGCAAGCTGGACGGCCAGCGCTCCGAAGTGCCGATCGTCGCCCTGACCGCCAATCTGCTGCATGCCAGGCGCAGGAGCTATCTCGAGGCCGACATGGACGCCTGCATCACCAAGCCGGTGGACGCCATGCAGCTGTTCAAGACGATCTCGCACTTCATTGAGCATGGCCGGGACAGCCGCACCACCAGTGCCCATGTTCGCCCGCCGCCTGGCGATGCGGCCTATTACTCCGACAGTCGCGAGTTCGCCTAGAGCATGTTCTGGGTTATGGTTCAGGGTCGTTTAAGGGGACTCTGGCAATGGCGGACGGTAAAGACGATTTTCTGAAGCAGGCCTACGGGCTGCAGGACCTGGAAGACGCCATGGCGTTCTACCAGCGCTGGGCGGACGACTATGACCAGCAGATGGAAGGCAATCTCCAGTATGTCGCGCCGCGGCAGACGGCGGAACATCTCGCCCGCTTCGTCGACGATCGCTCCGTTGCGGTGCTGGACATCGGTTGCGGCACCGGACTGACATCCCACTATCTGGCCGAACAGGGCTTCGAAACCTTCGACGGGCTCGACTTCAACGAGGCCATGCTGGAACGCGCCGGCACGCGCGGCATCTATCGCGCCCTGATCAGGGCCGACCTGACCAGGCCGCTCGAAATAGACGACGAAAGCTACGGCGCGGCGATCTCATCGGGCACCTTCACGCTCGGCCACGTCGGCCCGGAACCGATCCCGGAAATTTTCCGCGTGCTGCGCTCCGGCGCCTATTTCGCCTGTACCGTCCACCGTGACATCTGGCGGGCTCAGGGCTTCGAGGCCGCGTTCGCCGCGCTCGAGACGGCCGGG
>JBPCWF010000436.1:0-10271 GCA_051009775.1 Hyphomicrobiales bacterium
ACGAGCCTCTATTTCGGACTGGATTTCTTCATCCTCAACGTCCTGTTCGTCGGCTTCCTGTTCATCCCCCTGGAACGCTTTTTCCCGCACCGTGCCGACCAGGGCGTGTTCCGGCCGGAATGGCAGGAGGACATGTTCTACTATCTCGTCAGCTCGATGCTGGTGCAGGTTCTCACCTTCCTCACAATGGCGCCGGCCAATTTCGTGACCAGCGCCGTCGATCTGAGCGATATCCAGAACCAGGTCATGGCGCTGCCTTTTGTTGTGCAGGTCGTCATCATCATGGTGGTGACCGACTTCGCACAATACTGGTTCCACCGGATGTTCCATCAGGTCCCCTGGCTGTGGAAGTTCCATGCGGTGCATCATTCCGCCAAGAGCATGGACTGGCTTGCGGGCGCGCGCATGCATATCATCGAGATTGCCCTGCTGCGCGGCGCGACCGCCTTGCCCATGTTCACCCTCGGCTTCGACCCTGCGGCGATCCAGGTCTATATCCTGATCGTCTATTTCTACTCTTCGCTCGTGCACGCCAATCTCAGATGGAACTTCACGGCGATCGAGAAGTTCCTGGTGACGCCACGCTTCCATCACTGGCATCACGGCAAGGAAAAAGAAGCCATCGACGTGAATTTCGCCATCCACTTCCCGCTCTACGACCGCTTGTTCGGCACGCATCACATGCCGGAAGGAAGATGGCCCGAGGCTTACGGCGTCGGCGGCGACCCCGTGCCGACCGGCTATTGGAAGCAGTTCCTGTACCCGTTCCGGAAGTCCGGCTGAGAAGCTGCGACAGACCGGCTTCCACTTTGGTGGACGTACGGAAAGAGAAAGCCCCGGGGAGACCCGAGGCTTTCGCAATTCGAAAAGACGTGACCGGCGGTTTTACCGCTTGGAGAACTGGAAGCTGCGGCGCGCCTTGGCCCTGCCGTACTTCTTGCGCTCCACGACGCGCGAGTCGCGGGTCAGGAACCCGCCGCGCTTCAGAACCGTGCGCAGTCCGGGCTCGTAATAGGTCAGCGCCCTGGCGATGCCGTGCCTGACCGCGCCGGCCTGGCCGGACAGGCCGCCGCCCGACACCGTGCAGACGACGTCATACTGGTCGACACGCTCGGCGGCGACGATCGGCTGCTGCAGCACCATGCGCAGCACGGGCCTGGCGAAATAGGTCTCGAATTCCCTGCCGTTGACCGTGACCTTGCCGTTGCCCGGCTTGATCCAGACCCGGGCGACCGCGTTCTTGCGCTTGCCGGTCGCATAGGACCGCCCCTGGGCATCGATCTTCGGCTCGCGCATCACCGGCTCCGCCTCGGCCGCGACTTCGCCGCCCATGGCTTCGCCCAGATCTTCAAGGCTCTTGGTTTCCTCTTCAGCCATGATCAGGCACTCCTGGCATTCTTGGGATTAAGCGCGGCGACATCGACCGCTTCGGGCTGCTGTGCCTCATGGGGATGCTCAGCCCCGGCATAGACCCGCAGGTTCTTGAGCTGCTGGTTGGACAAAGGTCCGCCCGGCATCATGCGCTCCACCGCCTTCTCGACCACACGCTCGGGATGCTTGCCGTCGAGGATCTGGGCCGCCGTGCGCGACTTGATGCCGCCGGGATAACCGGTGTGGCGGTAGTAGGTCTTGTCGGCGCGCTTGTTGCCGGTGAGCACCACCTTGTCCGCATTGACCACGATGATGTTGTCGCCGCAGTCCACATGGGGCGTGTAGGAGGGTTTGTGTTTGCCGCGCAGACGGGTGGTAATGAAGGCTGCCAGACGGCCGACGACAAGGCCGTCGCCATCGATAAGAAGCCATTTCTTGTCCACGTCCGCGGCCTTCGCAGAATAGGTTTTCATGTCACTCTCGCTTCGGAAAGGGCGCCTCCGTGCGGCGCATTTTCCCTGTGGCGCCGCAGCGCCACCGGTTCGGTCAGGCACGGTATGTAATTGAGCGGGCTGCGAAGGTCAACCGATATCTTTATAATTTCTCTTTCTGTTTCAATGTCTTAGATAGACGGTATTATATTACCGTATTCACGGGTCGGAATGAAATACGTGCCCGAGCCGCGAGCCACCAGTTTCGGTGACGACGCCGCCCGAATTCCGAAATCGACGACCGCCAGCGTGCGTCCGGGCTTGACCAGGTTGAGATCGACGATCATGTCCTCCGGCGCCGATTTGCGCAGGAAATCCATGTGGAAGCTCGTGGTGGCCGAGCCTTCGGCGATATCGCCGTAACAGGCGAACACGACCGTGTAGGCGGCGACATCTGCCAGCGCCATCAGGGCCGGCCCCTGGATCGTGCCGCCGGGTCTCAGATTCCGGTCGTCATAGAGCAGGCGCATCGTGACATTGTGGCGCTCCAGCGCCTCGATGACGAACTTACGCCCGGAGCGCTCGGGATCCGGGAAGGCACCGGCCAGAAACCGTTCGATCTGCTCTTTGGTCCAGAGCGGCTGTTTCGCATCATCGCTCATTGAAGGCGTCCATTGCGTTGCGGTCCGGTATTCGCGGCGGCACTATGATGTCCACTCAACAGGAACTCAAGGGAAGATAAATGGCAAAAGTCACTTACGAAAAGTCGGGCCGCATCGCCTATGTCACGCTCAACCGGCCGGAGCAGAAGAACGCCATCGACCGCGATGTCCATGACGGGTTGTGCGCCGCATGGGAAGACATCGCGAAAGACGACCAGGTCGATATCGCCATCATGACAGGCACCGGCGATGCGTTCTGCGCCGGCATGGATCTGAAGAGCCACGTGACGCAATATGTCGAGGCCTCACCGAAGCAGATCATGGACTGGGTCGGGCTCGGGCTCGGCGGCCTGCCGCGCGGCCATCACAGGCTCGCCAAACCGGTCATCGCGGCGGTCAACGGCTGGGCGCTCGCCGGCGGCTTCGAGCTTGCCATGGCGGCGGACATCCGGATTGCCTCCGACCGGGCGCAGTTCGGATCCTTCGAAGCCCGCCGGGGGTTTCATCACGGCGACGGCGGGATCGCCCGGCTGGTCAATTTCTGCGGCGTCGCGGTGGCGCTCGAAATGCTGCTCACCGCCGAACCGATCGACGCCCAGCGGGCGCAGCAGATCAATCTCGTCTCCCGGGTCGTGCCCCACGATACCCTTATGGAGGAAGCCGAGCGCACCGCAAGCCACATCCTGCGCAACGACCAGGCCGCCGTGCGGTCGGCTAAAAGCACCATTCTCGACATGATCGGCCGGTCGCTCGACGACCAGCTCTACAAGGAGTGCATCGAGGCCTACACACTGATGTCCGACAATCCCACGGTGCCGGCGCTTCTGAAGAATTTCTACGACAAGACCGATCGCGGCCGCGCCGGGGTCAACACCACGCCGCTCTAGGGCCTTGAGAAAATAGTACCGAATGGTATTGTATTATAGCTATCACAAAAAAATAGACGGGCGGAAGTGCGTTGCAAAACAAGTACAATAGCCATTGCTGCATCTGTTCTGGCTGTTGTCATTTTTGTCGGCTGGGAACTTGGACGTTCCGGTCAATCGGTGGTTCCGATTTCCGATGCGGAGGCAGCAGGCGGCAAGCTCATCGGGCCGAACTAGATCGCACCGGACCGCTACGTCTACTATTCGGGGACGGAGAAACTGGCGGAGGACGAGGTCCGGGTGATCGCCTGCGGCACGGGAATGCCGGATCAGCGGCGCGGACAACCTGCACTCTATGTTGGCTTTGACGTTTGCGATCCAAAAGGAGATTGAAGATGATCTGCCGTTCTCCTCGCTCTATGGCGCTGCTACTTGCTGCCGGTTTCGTGGCTTCCTGCTCGGAGGAACCGGCGACGAAGGCGCCCATTGTCCAGCCGGTGAAGGCCGTGAAAGTCGGCGATGCAAGCGCATTCCAGAAGCGCTGGTTTCCCGGACGCGCCAAAGCGACAAATGAAGTCGAGCTCTCCTTTAGGGTTGCGGGCACGATTGTGGCGCTACCCATCGATGTCGGCGACAAGGTCAAGAAGGGCGACCTGATCGCAGGGCTCGACCCGGCAACCTTCAAGGCTCAGGTCGCCCGGCATCGAGCCGGGGTGGAGCGGAGTGAAGCCGATCACGAAAACGCTAGGCTGCAACTCGAGCGTCAGGTGACCCTTTTCAAACAGGGCTGGCGCGCAAAGGCCGCCGTCGACATTCACACCGCCAAAGAAAAAACCGCCGCCGCGAACATCGCTGCCAGCAAGGCGGCGCTGGAAAAGGCGAGCCTCGATCTGAGTTACACGACGTTGCAGGCGCCATTCCCCGGCATCGTCGTCTCCAAGTACCTGGAGAACTTCCAGGACGTGCGCGCCAAGCAGGCGGTTGCGCGGCTCGTCGATGCGTCGAAGGTGGAAATGGTGATCAGCATCCCCGAAAACCTGATTTCGCAGTCGTCGCAAGTCCGGGACATCGTGGTGGTCTTCGATGCGTTTCCCGACATAAGAGTTCCAGCGGAGATCAAGGAAGTCGGCACCGAAGCGTCCGAGACGACCCGCACCTTCCCGGTGACCTTGATCATGGATCAGCCAAAGGGCGCGCAGATTCTCCCCGGCATGGCGGGCAAAGCGACGGCCGGACGCATCGTTGGCCTCGAGGAAGCCGGGAAAACCGTAACAATCCCGACGTCGGCCTTGCTCGCGGCAGAGGGCGGCAAGAGCGCCGTTTGGGTGGTCGACGAAGTGTCAATGACCGTCAGTCAACGACCGGTGACGACCGGAACGCTCGATGCAAATGGCATCCGGGTGACCCAAGGTCTGAAGCCTGGGGAGTGGGTCGTGACCGCGGGCGTGAATTCCTTAGACCCCGGACAAAAAGTGAGCCTTCTGCAGAAGAGCCTTCTGCAGCAATAGAGGCAACGAGCACGTAGATTGAGGCGCTGATATGGGACTGACCGCTTTTGCCATCAAGAATCGCGCATTTTCCTATTTCACGACCGGGCTCATTTTCGTGGTCGGCATCGCCGCCTTCTTCAGTCTTGGCCAGCTGGAGGACCCGGTTTTCACAGTCAAGACGGCGGTCATCGTGACGAGTTATCCCGGCGCTAGCCCAAAGGAAGTGGAGCTCGAGGTCACCGACCGTCTCGAGATCGCCATCCAGGAGATTGCCGAGATCGACTATATTGAATCAATCTCCAAGGCCGGGCTCTCCCTCATCGAAGTCAACATCAAGCCCAAATATACATCGAAGCTGCTGCCGCCGATCTGGGAGGAGCTGCGGAAGAAGATCCGAGATACGGAAGCGAGCTTGCCGCCAGGGGCCGGCCGTCCCGACGTCTCGGATGATTTCGGTGATGTGTTCGGATTCCAGCTGGCGGTCAGTGGCGACGGCTTCAGCTACGCCGAGCTTGAGGACTACGCCAAGGTCCTGCGTAAAGAAATCAGCCTGGTGGAAGGTGTGTCCCGCGTTGATCTCTGGGGCGCTCAGCCAAAGGCAGTCTACATCGATGTCTCGCAAACCCAACTGGCGGAGCTTGGGCTATCGGATCAGAACATCGTCGCCATGCTCAGAACGCAGAACACCGTCGTTGACGCGGGAAGTGTGGATGTTCTCACAACGAGGCTTCGCATCGAGCCGACAGGCTCTTTCAAGTCCGCCAAAGAGATCGGCGAGCTGTTCATTCGGTCCACCCCCGTCGAGAAGCCTGCTGTCCTCGACGCTCTCACCGGTGGTGACTCCGGTTCCGGAAGCTCCCCGGCCAAAGCGCTCAACGAGCTGATCCAAATCAAGGATATCGGCACCGTTCACCGCGGCTACCAGGATCCGCCGATGAGCCTCATGCGCTATGGCGGCAAACGGGCGATCGGTGTCTCGATCACGAACCAAGCTGGCGTTAACATTGTGGATGTCGGCAAGGCGATCGACAAACGGCTCGATGAGCTTTTGCCGTTTATCCCGGTCGGTATCAACATCGACCGGGTGCACTGGCAATCCGACATCGTCGACCAGGCCGTCAGTGGCTTTCTTGTCAGCTTTGCGCAGGCCGTTGCCATCGTGCTGGTGGTGCTGACGCTCGCCATGGGCTGGCGCATGGGCATCATTATCGGGACGTCTCTCGTCGTCACGATACTCGGCACCTTCATCTGTATGTCAGCACTCGGTATCCCGCTGCAGCGCATGTCTCTGGGCGCGCTGATCATTGCGCTCGGCATGATGGTGGATAATTCCATTGTGGTCGCGGATGGGATCGCGGCGCGGCTGCGCCAGGGGATGGACCGCACGAAGGCCGCAATCGAGGCGGCGTCGCTGCCGTCCATGCCGCTTCTGGGTGCTACGGTCATTGCAGTGCTCGCCTTCTATCCCGTCTTCGCCGCGGAGGAGGACGCGGGCGAATACTGCGGCACGCTGTTCAGCGTCGTGGCCATTGCATTGCTTTTCAGCTGGGTCATCTCCATGACGGTGACGCCACTGCAGTGCACCGACATGCTGAAAGTCCCTGAAGGCAAGGACGAGGAGACGGATCCCTATGGCGGCGGATTGTACAAACTCTTCCGCAGGCTTCTCGAGTTCAGCATCCGGGTGCGCTGGCTGACCATTGCCGGGCTTTACGCGCTCCTGGCACTCTCCATGTTCAGTTTCCAGTATGTGGAACAGCTGTTCTTCCCCAGCTCGAGCATGGACAAGTTCATGGTCGATATCTGGGCCCCTGAGGGGACGCGCATCCAGGACACGACCGCCTATGTCGCCAAAATCGAGGACAAGATCTCCTCGGATAAGAGAGTGACCGGAACCGCGGCCTACATCGGTCAGGGCCCGCCGCGCTTCTACTTGCCGGTCGATCCCGAGTACCCATATCCGTCCTATGCGCAGCTCATTGTCAACGTGAGGGACAATCGGGAGATACCGGCCTTCGCAAAAGAACTGCAGGCATGGATCGATAAGGACATGCCGGAGATCCTGGGGGCCGTGCGCCAGTTCGACGTCGGTCCGTCCAATACCTGGAAATTCTCCGCACGGATCATCGGACCGGGCGTCGCGGCACCCGAAACACTTCGCAAAAACGCAACAGAGGCGCAGGCGATTCTGGATACCAGTCCGCTCACCGCCTACTCACGCACGGACTGGCGCACCCGCGTGCAAAAGCTGGTGCCCGTCTATAGCCAGGAGCGTGGACGTTGGGCCGCGGTCACCCGCGAGGATCTCGCCAATACCACCAAGCGCGCCTATGACGGACGCACCGTCGGGCTCTACCGCGAGAAAGACGATCTGATTCCCATCATCCTGCGGCACGTCGAAGAGGAAAGGCAAGACGTCGGTAATTTCGACACGCTCCAAGTGCAGCGATTGTTTTCCAGCAACACGCTGCCGATTGCTCAAGTGACCGAGAAAATCACCACCGAATGGGAGGATGCGCTGATCATGCGGCGCGACCGCCGGCGCACCATCAAGGTGCAGGGCAACCCGGTGATCGGGGTGACCTTGCCCGCCTTGTGGGCGCAGGTCGGGCCAAAGATCGAAGCGGTCAAACTGCCACCCGGCTACAAGCTGGAATGGGATGGCGAATACGAGTCCAATGTCGATTCCCAAGCCTCGCTCATTCCGGGTGCGGTTCCAGCCGGGATCATCATTCTGTTGATCATGATGGGTCTGTTCAACGCCTTCCGGCCGCCGCTGGCAATCATTCTCACCATACCGTTGGCGCTGATCGGTGTCGTCGGCGGTCTGCTCGCGACGGGTGCCCCGTTCGGCTTCGTCGCCCTGCTCGGCACCATGAGCCTGGCCGGCATGATGATCAAGAACGCGATCGTGCTGCTCGACGAGATCAATCTCAATCTCGAGCGGGGATTGGAGAGCTACGAGGCGACGATCCAGGCGGCCCTGTCGCGCCTGAACCCGGTCGTTCTCGCCGCGGCAACCACCGTGCTCGGCGTCATGCCGCTGCTGCCCGACTTGTTCTGGGTCGGACTGGCGGTGGCCGTCATGGGGGGCCTGTCTTTTGGTACGATTCTGACGATGATTTTCGTTCCGACGATATATGCGACGCTCAATGGTGTGCATGCGCCAGCGAAGTCGTAGCCCGCGGCGAGGTGCGGACGCGCCAATGATGGGAGTTCGACATGGGTAGCTCGGCAAGCACGCGCGAAAAGCGGCAAAGCGGTATGTTCGAGTGGTTTTCCGCTCGCAGGTTGCCGGAAGCGTCGTTCTCATGGCCAGCGCGGTTCTGGCTCTGGTCCTCGCCAACTCGCCGCGGGCCTCGAATGATGGGATCCGCCCTTGGACCGGTGCCGAGCACCGGAACCGTTTTAAAATGGTGTTTCTTTTATCGCACCGCCAAACCAGGAACTTGGCCGATGGCACGCTCGAGGCCACGTTCGCTAACGGCTGAGACGTTATGGACAGATCCCTGAACATCAAACTGCGCGCGCATGCCAAGGAGCTTGACAAGCATGCGAAGAGCAACTTCCTTTTTTTCCTGGCGGGTCTGCTGGCGCTACTGTGCGTCATACCCGTCATTGATCTGTTGAGCAGTGGCCACACGGCCCAAACGCTGCTGCTTCTTTTTCTGAGTAGCACGCTTGTACTCGCAAGCTGGACCTATCGGGTCAAACAACGTCTGTTTCTGGCCGGCATCGCGCTGGCTGCCACAACCTTCGTGCTCTCGACCGCTGCCGTGGTGACCCGGAGTGATACGCTCAGTTATTTGAGTTTGGTGGCGAACATCGCCTTCTGGTCTCTCGGCACCTGGATCGCGTGTAGGCACGTGCTGTCGGTGGGCCCGGTCACAATCAACCGGGTCATCGGATCCATCTGCGTCTATATGATGGTGGCGTTTATCTTCGCCTTGCTCAACGTGCTCACGAACTGGCTGCTTCCGGGGTCATTCAGCAACCTCAGGGCCACCAGCCTTCCGGAGCAGCTGACAGAGTTCGTCTACTACAGTTTCGTCACTCTCAACACGTTGGGCTATGGTGACATCTCGCCAGTCGGTTCATTCGCCAGGACGTTAGCGATCCTGGAAGCGACCTTTGGCGTGTTCTATCTTGCGATCCTGGTGGCCAGCCTGGTTGGCATGCAGGTCTCATACGGGGCATCCGCAGTTCAGGACCGGCACCAAGCGATGCCGGAAACGTCCGACGAAGACACTACGCCTATCTCGGAATGAGTGAAAAAAGCTCGATGCCGACGCAAGATCCGACCGTTTACGCACTTGGACCCTTCGCAGATCTTGGCTCGACGAGGAGCTGACCGACAGCCACGGTACCGATGTGCGAATGATTCTGAGCGATGATCTCCCGGTGATCTGAGGCCGGTAAAGAAGCCAAAATTCGGTTCGTAATGAATTCTGTGTCCGAATCTTGAGTCGATTTGTTGGCCGCCTGTTCGGCTTCGAATAACACAATCAATATAGAGGGATGTGGAGTAATGCTCGCAAGCTTGCACAATTTTCTGTTGGAGCAACCGGTGCTAGGTGGCGCCAAAAAACTTGCCGGGACGCCCGTATCGACGCCCCGGCAAGTGGATTGCACTCTTCGGGTAAATTGAGCCTGTTGAAATCGTCAGCCAGAAAATTGCTGGCGCCAGTATGAAAGCTGATCGATCCGCTGATAATATTTTTTGCGGATGCAGCCAAATGCGTTGCCGCAGCGGTTGCGCGACTTCAGCCAGCGACTCTGTTCGCGCTTGATCTGCCTGCGGCCGTGAGAGGGAATTCCGTAGTCGTTGATCAGCTGGAAATAGTCGCCCGACATCTGCCGGTCGAGATCGCCAAGATCCTCGCTCTGGCAGATCGCCACCTCGGCCGGAAGCTTGGCGTAGCGGCAATTGAAACTCGGCGGACCGGCGGAAGCCTGTTGGAACGTGATCACCGTTCCAATGGCCAGCGCGGCGAGCACCAAGGTCGTCTTTTTCATCGTCTTCCTCTCCGCATGCGATACTGCACCGACGCCCCCCGGACCGTTCCGTCGCGTCGCTTCAATACCAATATAGGCGGCAGAGCCTCACAGCCTTGTGATGCGCATCACAAGGCTGGTGCATTTCTGCGAGATCCGCACATGGAGAGATCAAGCGCTTATCGCTCGCGACCGTAAGACTTCAATGTCGCTTTCAGGGCGTTGGCGCGCCCGGTGTCGCCGCACTCCAATGCGAAGACATAGGCCTGCGTGAAGAAGAAACAGGCCTCGTCGGTGCGGCCCGCGCCCTCGGCGCGGTGTCCCGCCTGCCGGTAGAGCGCCACCAGGCGATCCGGCTGGCCGATCGCGTGACTGAGCAGGATTTCAAGGTTGAGATCCGCATCGGGGGCGGTGGCGGTGACCCGTTCGTTCATCTCGCCTCCTGAAACCGTCCGG
>JBPCWF010000437.1:0-7690 GCA_051009775.1 Hyphomicrobiales bacterium
CGTCTGGCCGAAATGGAAGCCATGCTTGACGACATCAAATCACAGGTGAAATCCGTCGCCGGCATTGTCACGGTCTACAGCACCTGGAGATCAGACGGACAAGGCGTCACGACCGCAATCTACGAGAACCAGGCGGCCGCGGAGGCTGCCACCGAGCGGGCCCATGAGATATGGGGAAGTCTGGCTGAGCTTCTCACGGCACCGCCCAGCGCCGAGATGTACGAGAACGTAGAGCACCTGTCGGGTTAGCGAGCCAGTTCTACATCGTCTCGAACGTCGGCAAAGTGCGTGAAGAACGTGAGTGACCGCGGGAGGTCGAACAAATGAAACTGGGAACAATTGAGAGCATCTGGCGCTATCCGGTCAAGGGTATGCGGGGCGAGGAAGTCCCGCATGTTTATACCGGCTTTGCCGGCCTGATGGGCGACCGGATCTATGGTGTAATTGCGAACGATGGCGATCCCGCGTTTCCGTGGCACACCGGGCGTGATCAGGAAGAGTTCGTCCTCTACAAAGCAAGCTACGCGTCCAGCGAGAGTTTGTTGTTGCCCAAGGATCTCGATGCGTTCGAAGGCCTGGCGCCCGGCATCAACCCTGTCTATCCGGATGCGAACGCGTTCAAGGTGGATGTGCAAACACCCGAAGGGGCGACCTACGACATCGAAAGCCCGGACTTCCTGGACGACCTTGAAAAGACCACCGGCCGGTCGCTGAGGGTTCACGTGACCCAGAAAGGCCAGCATGACTGCCGGCCGGTGTCCATTTTCTCCCTGTCGGCGGCGGCTAAACTGGGCGAAGAGACCGGCATGACGGTCGACAAACGCCGCTTCAGGGCGAATTTCTATGTCGAGTGGGACGATCAGGATGACCCGTACTACGAATTCTCGCTTGTCGGAAAAACGTTGAAAATCGGCGACAAGCTGGAAGTGGCGGTTATTGAGCGCGACCCGCGCTGCAAAATGATCACGCTCGACCCCGACACGTCCGAAGAATCACCCAAACTGCTGCAGCATGTCAGCCGAAATCACGGCGGCGATGCCGGCGTATTCGCAGCCGTCCTGCAGGAGGGCCGGGTCAAGAAGGGCGATCCGATCTTCCTGTCATGAGCCGGGGGGACGAAAACCTTCCAGGCCCGTCCCGTCACAGGTTGACCGTAAAGGCGGTGCGCGAGGAAACCGCCGAAGCGCGCAGCTTTGTGCTTGTTCCCGAGAGGGGCGAGAACGAACTCTACCGCTATGAGCCCGGCCAGTTCCTGACCTTTCGCATTCCCCATGACGGTGGCGAGATTGCCCGCAGCTACTCGCTGTCGAGCGCGCCATGCACCGACCCCGACATGACGGTGTGCGTCAAGCGCGTCGCGGGCGGGCGCGGTTCGAACTGGTTCAATGATCATCTCACCGCGGGTGCGCGTATTGAAGCCTCCCGGCCAGCCGGCCGGTTCGTCCTGCGCACCAACGACGCTCCGTTGCTGCTGATCGCCGGCGGCAGCGGCATCACACCGTGTATTTCGCTGATCAAGCAAGCGCTGGTCGACACCGGACGGCACGTGAAGCTCGTCTACGCCAACCAGAATGAAGGCTCGGTGATCTACCGCAAGACCCTGGACATGCTGGAGGGCCGGTTTGCAGACCGCTTCACCTGCCAGCACTGGTTCGACGACGAGCGCGGGTTTCTGACAACCACCGAAATTGCAGCGGCGGCCAGGGGGTGGGAGTTGGCCGACTGTTACATCTGCGGGCCCGACCCGCTGATGGACATGGCCGAGGAAACGCTGGGTGAGCTGTTCGGTGCGGGAGCGGCAGTTCTGACTGAGCGCTTCGTATCGCCGGATGACCCGGCACAAGCGGCAGCAGATGTCCCGGCTCCATCAAACGTTGCTTTGGCCGAGAGTTTCCGCCTGACCCTGGACGGTAAAGACCACACGGTGCCGATCGCGACAGGCGAGACGCTGTTGGAGGCAGCACTTGCCGCCGGAGTCGACGCGCCCCGTTCCTGCACCGAAGGGCATTGCGGCACCTGCATGGCCTGGCTTCGGAACGGCGAGGTTTCGATGGCTTCCACCCGTGCACTTTCGAAACGCAATATCGAACGCGGCTATATCCTTGCCTGCCAATCGCGGCCCTCGTCTGCCGATCCGGTCTGGTTGGATTTTGATCTTTAGAGCATCGTTCCTTCATATGGGATCATTTGATTTGAAGCGGCGATGCATTAGCCGCCGCGCCGCGCCAGCCGCGCCAGCAGATGCCGCGCATCTTTCGGCGCGACCGGTTTTTCCAGATAGGGACGGTCCGAATTGTCGAGAAAGTCGCGCACCTTGCGGCTCAGGGTGTCGCCGGTGATGAAGCCGAGCCCGTCGATCTGCTCCGGCCTCGCTTCGCGCAGCGCCTCGTAGAAGCCGGGCCCGTCCATGCCGGGCATGCGCACATCGCTGATCACCGCGTCATAGAGCCGGCGCTCGATCTTCTGCAGCGCGGCATGGGCCGAATCGACGACTTCGACCTGATGGCCGTCCAGGCTCAGAATGTCGCAGATGATCTGCGCGACTTCGACCTCGTCGTCGACCACGAGCACGCGATAGGACGCCGCGCCGTCCATCTCGTCCGCCGGCGTTTCCGGCGCCACGCGCCGGTCGGGCTCGCAGTCGAACGTGATGACGAACGCCGCGCCCGCGCCGGGCGCGCTTTCGAGCTCAAGCGTGCCGCCGTGCGATGTGACGATGCGGTGGCACAGCGCAAGCCCGAGGCCGGTGCCCGAGCCGATCTTCTTGGTCGTGTAGAGCGGCTCGAAGATGCGCGAACGGATCTCTTCGGGGATGCCAGGGCCGTTGTCGCGGACCTCGACCACCACCTGATCGTCCTTCGGCAGGTAGGAGGTCGCGACGGTAAGCCGGCGCGGTTCGGCCACGTCCTGGAGGGCGTGCTCGGCATTGACGATCAGGTTGTTGAAGACCTGCAGGAGCTGGTCGGGATCGGCGAGCACGGCGGGCAGCGCGGCGGCAAGCTCGGTTGCGACCTGGACGCCTGCGGTGCGCAGGGAATAGCCGGTGACCTCCAGCGCGCTTTCGATCACCCGGTTGAGGTCGACCGGCGTCTTGCTCGCCGGCTGCTGGCGCGCCATTGCCAGGAAGGTGCGCACGATGCGGGCGCAGCGGTCGGCCGCCTTTTCGATCTTTTCCGCCCGCGCCGCGGTCTTCTCGTCCGAGGCATCGTCCTTCAGGAGCAGCGCCTGCCCGACCAGCACGGACAGGGGATTGTTGAGCTCATGGGAGACGCCGGCCAGAAGCTCGCCGAGCGCACTCAGCTTCTCGCTCTGGTGCAGCAGCTCGCGCTGGCGCGCGAGCTCGGCCTCCGCTTCGCGCCGTTCGGTCAAGTCGGAGAAGCTGGTGATGGAGACCTCGCGGCCGTCATAGTCGATCAGCCGGTCGCTCATCGAGGCCCAGAACAGGCTGCTGTCGGCTTTCCTGAGCTGCACGTCGACATCGCGCAGCGCGCCATCGCGGCGCAGCCGGTCGTTGAGCCGGCCGCAGGCGTCGGCATCGGCGAAATGATCGATCGAATAGGCCGTCTCGGCGGCCGGCCAGTCGCGGCCGACAAGCTCCGCCGCCGCCGGGCTTTCATAGAGGATTTCGGAGCTCTCCAGATCGACCATCCAGACCGGCAGCGGGTGGCCCTCGACCATGGAACGGAACTGCTCCTCGCGATCGCGCAGGGTCTGTTCCATGGCCTTGCGCTTGGTGATGTCGCGCCAGACCGAGACGAAACCGCCCTGGCGCGTCGGCCGGTGGGTGTAGTCGAACCAGCGGCCCTCGGAGGCTGGAAATTCCTCGTTCTGGGCAACACCGCGCTGGGCCATTTGGCCCTGCAGCCATTGTTCCAGGCCGTCGGCCGCGGCGGCGAACAGACCGGCCTCGCCACGCCTGC
Source organism: Hyphomicrobiales bacterium (assembly GCA_051009775.1). Lineage (GTDB taxonomy): Bacteria > Pseudomonadota > Alphaproteobacteria > Rhizobiales > JAJFHB01 > JBPCWF01. Next base: position 3,921 of record JBPCWF010000437.1, read on the forward strand.
GGGTGACGTCGGGCCAGTAGGCGCCGGGCACGAGAACATCGGCTATGTCGCCGTGATAGGCCCTGTACTGGGCATTGCACATGACCAGACGGTCTTTGGAATCGTAGAGCACGAAGCCTTCCTGAAGCGACTCGATCGCGTCCTCCAGGGTCTCGCGCGCCAGCCTGAGATCGTCCTCGCGGCGTTTTTGCGCGGTCAGATCGACCAGACCCGAGACCACTGCCTGCTCGCCGTGGAACTGGATCATCCGGCTCGACATGGCGACGACGAACGGATGGCCGTCGGCATGCTTGAAATGCATCTCGAAGCGATCGACCGAACCGGTGTCGCGAAGTTGGGCCTCGTAGTCGGTGCGCTCGCGCGGATAGACATCGTTGGAGCCGACGAATTGCGGCGCGGTGTCGGGACTGTCGCCGAACAGGTCGTACATCGCCGGGTTCTCGAACAGGACGCGGCGGTCCGACAGGCGGGTCATGGAAACGGGCAGAGGCAATGCCTCGATGATGCCGCGGATCATGTCGTCGGCCGCGCGCTGGCGCTGCTCGGCATCCTTTTCCGCGGTGATGTTGACCATGCAGCCGATGAATTCGTCGCCGCCCTCGACCACGCTGAGCTCGTCGCGAAACCACAGATAGGCGCCCGCCGATGTGGCGAACCGGTATTCGTGGGTCAGCGCGCCCTCGTCCCGCAAGCTGGCGATCCCCTCCTTATAGGCGTCGAGATCTTCGGGATGGATGTGGCGGAAACCGTAATCGGCATCGGCCAGAAAACCCTCAGGCTTGTGGCCGGTGATGGTCTCGATGTTGGAGCTTATGAATTTCGTCGCCGTGTCTCCGTCCAGCTCCGCGATGTAGAATACCACCGAGGACTGAGCGACGGCGAATTCCAGCAAGGCCTGCTGCTGCGCCCGCGAGGCCGGCGTCGTGGGGGTCCTGGACATGTCTTCCGTCATATGCCTCAGCCGTCGATCGAAACCCCCTCGGTCCGGCCCATTTGACGGGATTATGGCGGCGCGCGCAATGGCGGGCCGGAGGTCGGGCAGGCCTCCCGTCGCGCGCATGAGGCCAACGGGCTTTCACCTGAGCCATTGACCTTGCCGCCAGAGCCCGTCAATGCTTCGGCCCCTAACCCATGCCGGCCACCTGAGGCAAACCTTATGCTCACCGCCGAACAGATCGATGCCGCCGCCCGCCTGCTGGTTTCCACCCGGCATGAAAATGCCATGGTCGAGGCGATACCCGAGAACTGCCGTCCTCAGAGCCTCGAGGACGCCTACGCGATCCAGGACCGCATGGCGGATCTCCTGGAGTGGCGCACCGGCGGCTGGTTCTGCGCCTGCACCAACCGGGAGATCCAGTCCATGCTGGGCCTCGCCGAGCCCTACTATGCGCGGCTGTTCGCGGACTACATCCTGGACAGCCCGGCGCGCCTCGACCCGGACGCGTTTCCACCGATGGTGCTCGAATGCGAGTTCGGGTTCCGGCTGGCGCGCGACCTGCCTTCCCGGGACACGCCTTACAGCCGGGACGAGGTCGAAGATGCGATCGCGACCGTTCATCCGACCATCGAAGTGGTCGCCGGTCATCTGCGCAACTGGCCGGAGCAGGACGTCTATTCGGTGATCGCCGACAACGGCACCGACGGCGCGCTGATCGTCGGCGCGGGCACGCGCGCCTGGCGCGGCCACGACCTGGTGCACACGGAGGTGACGCTCGAGGTCAACGGACGGGTCGAGCGCCATGGAGCGGGCGCCAATGTGCTGGGCGACCCGATGGCCGCTTTCGTCTGGCTGGCCAACGCCCGCTCACGCGCCGGCGGCGGCCTCAAGGCGGGCGACATTCACAACACCGGCACGGCGACACCGATCTACTGGGTGACGCCCGGAGACAGCGCGGTCGCCGGTTTCGGCAGCCTCGGCGAGGTCAGCCTCGTCATATCTTCGGATGCGCCGCCTAGAACTTGAACTGCATCTTGGAGACGCGGTCGTGGCGGACCCAGCATTTTGCCTTGGACTTTTCCCGGCCCCATGGACCATAGGAGTAGAGCTTTACGCTGACGCGGAATCCGTCCGGCCCCCACGGCCTGATATATTTGACGCGCCTCAGCTCGATACCCTTTCCGCGATGACGCCGCGCCAGATAGCGGTCGGCCCGGTGCAGACAGGTGGCCAGCGCGTTGTCGCGCGCACCGATGCCGTGGTCGTAAGCGTAGTGGGGCCGGCCGCGATGTGCATTGGCCGCGGACGCGGCGGCGGCGAAAGCGACGACACCGGCGCCGATGAGGATGCCGGTGGCGACGTCGTTTCCGGCCTGCGTTTCATCGGCCGCGAGGCCGAAGACAAGCAGTGCCGCGAGGACGGCCGAGACGATGGGCTTCGAGGTCATCGTTGATTATTCCCATGTTTTCGTTACACAGCGTGCTGACCATATCACAGCGCAATGCACGGGCCGCATGACCAATTGCTGTACGAATGACCCATGGCGGCTGCGCACGCCGTCCCGGAAGCGCGGCAGGCCATGACCGCGCCGTCCCTGTTCACCTCGTCCGGGACGCTCGGCAGGGCGATCGCACTGGCCAATGCGGCGACCGTGCTGATCCTGCCGGTGACCTGGTTCCTGCCGCTGCTCAAGAGCTCGGCCTTCCTGTTCATCAAGTCCGAAATCTCGATCGTCAGCGGCGCCATCGAGCTCTACGAGAGCGACTTCTTCCTGTTTCTGGTGATCGTGGTGTTCGCGATGATCATGCCGCTGGTCAAGTCCATGCTCTATGTCTGGATCTGGTTCGGCAACATCTCCGAACATATGGGCATGCTGTGGCTCGGCGCCGCGGCGGCCAAGCTGTCCATGACGGATGTGTTCCTGCTGGCCCTGGCGATCATCGGCGTCAAGGGCCTGGGCGTCGGTTCGATCGAAGCCATGAGCGGGCTCTACGTATTCGCCGCCGTGGTCATCGCCTCGTCGGCGATCTCGATCTACACGGACGCGATGGTCAAGCGCGCGGCGGCGGCAACGGAGGACGGGGAACCGGCCTAGGCCTGTTCAGCGTTCAGCCACCTCCGTGACCGTGATCTTCGCGGTTCCCCGGTTGTTGTCATAGTGACAGCGCCAGAAAGCAGTTTCATCGAAGCTGCCGGGGCTGCAGAAGCGGTCGTCCCGCCAGGGGTTAATCGCATCATTGACGAACAAATAGAAGCGGCCGGAACGCCAGGCGTAAAAGGTGTAAGTGTATGTTTGCGAGTCTGCGGCTTTCCGCGTTGCATCGACGCGAAACACATGCTCGCGGCCACGCCCGATCGATCCCATCAGCGCGAACCAGTCTTCCGTCCAGAACCGGCGGGACAACGACCGGGATACCATGAGAAGTTTCGATTTCCAGCTCATGTCCCCCCATAGGAGCCCCGTAGGGTCAGCCGGATGTCCGCTGTGCGGTTTGATGCCGTCAAACCAACGACCCCCGGGATCGATGGTGATGGTAATCTCGTACTCGAGCCCTTCTGTAAGCTTGATGCCTGTGTTCAGGCACGGGTTGTCGGTGGTGAAATTGAACGTGCTGCCCGGCAAACTGGCGACGGCGGGGCTTTGTCCAGCATGCACATAGGCACACACGCTCTGGCCATCGAACGGCATGAACAGTGTCCAACGCCACGCGACTGTCACCGGCAAGACGATAAAGAGCAGGAGTACGATGACCAGAGGAAACACCCGCTTGGTCAAGCGCTTGTAGAGACTAACCGATTGTTTTTTCGGCGCCTTGGCTTTTAGCTCATCGCC
>JBPCWF010000438.1:0-5218 GCA_051009775.1 Hyphomicrobiales bacterium
CGACGGGCGTCTGGACGACATCCGCGAATGCATCGGCTGCAACCTCTGCTATGCGTGCGACGGCCGCGGCGTGCCGATCCGGTGCACCCAGAACCCGGCCATGGGGGAGGAATGGCGGCGCGGCGGGCATCCCGAACGGGTGCCGGCGGCCCATGCGGCTGAAACCGCGCTTGTGGTCGGCGCGGGCCCGGCCGTGGTCTATGACGACGATGGCTACTACATGGCGTCGGCCATCGCCGAACTGCTGGCGGCGGAGGGCGGCGATGTCACCTATGTCGCGCCGGCGGCCATGGTGTCCGCGTGGTCGGCCCTGACCGCCGAGCAGGCGCAGGTTCACAAACGGCTGCTCGAGCTTGGCGTGAAGATCGTCACCGGCCATTCCGTGAGCGCTGTGGGGGGCGGCGCGGTGCGGCTCGCCTGTGTTCATACCGGCCGGGATCACGAACTTCCCTGTGTGAACATTGTGCCGGTCACGTCCCGCGAGCCGGAGGATGGCCTGTGGCGCGAACTGGCCGCAGGGCCGCCGCGTATGGAGACATTGCTTCGGATCGGTGACTGCCGGGCGCCGGGCATCATCGCGACCGCGGTCCATGACGGACACCGGGCGGCGCGCGAACTCGGACTGCCGGCCTGCGAGCTGATCGAACGGCGCGAACGCAGCTGCGTCTAGAGCCAACCGGCAAAAGCGCTCAAGACACGCTCAATCCGGCTCTGATTGATGGAGATCAAACACCTTTGGGCGCAGACGGTGTTCTAGTGTGCATCCATGCGGCAATCTCTGCGGGTGCTTGCAATGAACCGTCTGTCACACTGCGTGTTCGCGCTGTCGATCACGGCTTTTCTTCCGATTGCCGCGTCCATGGCTGCGGCCGGTGAGGCGTCAGAAGCGGCTGCGGATTTCCGGGCCTACTGCGCGCCGTGCCACGGCGTCGAGGGCCGGGGAGACGGGCCGGTCGCCGTGGTGCTCAAGACCGTTCCCTCCGCTCTCACCCTGATCGGGCGCAGGTATGACGGCACGTTTCCCACCGAAACCATCTATGCCAGGGTTGAAGGGCTCGACATGCCCGCTGCCCATGGCTCAAGCGAGATGCCGGTGTGGGGCTTGTTGTTCACCAATCAGGCGGTCGGCGAGAGCATCTTGCTGGACGACGCGAGAACCGCCGCAGAGAAAGTCCGCAAGCGTATTCGCGCCATCGTCACCTATATCGAAACCATCCAGGAGTGACGCCGGGCCGGGCGGCCGGGCGGTGACACGCTGGCCGTGTAAACCATTTCTATGCAAATGATTTGGCAGGTCTGTGCCGGCGCAGTAATATCCGCCCCGTACCGTGCTGGACCAATTGCCCCCGGTCTCCGGTGCGGTAAGGGGCGGCGTCTTTCGGCGCCGCCCCCGGTATTTTCGGCCTGCCAGCGGTCCGGTGAGACCGGCGGCCTGCGGGTCTGCAATCTCAAATTGAGTTCTGAGTGACGCGTATGCGTCCGCATTTCCAGCGCTTCACCGCCCATTTCGGGTGGCCCTCGATCCAGCGGGCGACTTGCGGCTGCCCGCCCATGAGGCACTGCATCGCCGTCACTGTTTCCGCGGTGTAGGTGAGATGAACGTCTTTGCAGGTTTCCGCCTGACCGATCAGGCAGACCGATAGAATCAACTCGATCATGAAGTGCACCCCTTGTGTCGCAAGGCGCCCTTGGCGGGAATTCTTCCTCTTCCAGCACCCGTTCTCAGCCCGATCTGGTGATGAGGCTCGACCGAGTCGGTTAAGGTTTTGTTAACAAGTGTTAACTTTTGTCCGGCAGCGAGGTCGGTGCCGCCGTCGCGTCGCGCGAACTCAGAAGACGTGCCGGAGCCTCAGGATGCGGTCGCGGCCCTGCGCGGCGATACAGACCCAGCCGGCATCGGGTCCGCCGATCGCTGAAATGTGGCCGCATTCGAATGAATTTTCTCCTCCTCCGGGTCACGAAAATGCTCCGTATTCCGCGATAATGCCTCACTCCATCGTTACTCGTAAGTTATAGGCGAACTCCGTATGCTGCTCGGCGTTATGACAATGTACCGTACGTATTCCAACGTCCTGACCGGGCGGGCGGCGGTCGCCGCTGTTGCCTTTGCCGTTATGCTCGTGCTGGCCGTCGCCAGGCCTGCTGCGGCCAAGGATCCCATTGCGGTGGTCGAGCTGTTCACCAGTCAGGGCTGCTCGTCCTGTCCGCCGGCCGATGCGTTTCTGGGAGATCTCGCCAAGCGCGGCGATGTGATCGCGCTGACCCTTCCGGTCGACTACTGGGACTATCTGGGCTGGAAGGACACGCTGGCGTCGCCGGCCTATTCCAAGCGCCAGCGGGCCTATGCCAGACGCCGCGGCGACGCCCAGGTCTACACGCCGCAGATGGTCGTCAATGGCCGGCAGCATGCGATCGGCAGCCACCGCAGCGCGGTCAACCGCACGATCGAAACTGAAGCGAAATACGCCGAAAAGTCCTGGGTCAAGGTCAAGCTCAGTTCGGATGCCAACGCGATCATGGTGTCGGCCGGCGGCTATCGCGGTGCGGGCAAGGCGCCGGACGCGACCTTGTGGCTCCTGCTGTCGAGCAAGAAGACCGATGTCGAGATCCGGCGCGGCGAAAACCACGGGCGCAATGTCACCTACCACAACGTGGTGCGCCAGATGGTGCCGATCGGGAAGTGGAACGGCGGCGCGGTCACGGTCGAGTTGCCCAAGAGCGACCTTATGGAAGGTTACGACGGCTGCACCGCGATCCTTCAGGTCAACGGCGCCGGCCCGATCCTGGGCGCGGCGCATCTCGACGGCGCGATGATCACCACCAACTGAAGCTCACTATCCACTACGTGCCGAAACCGCGCGCCATGAACCGCGAGAGACGGGCTGCGAAGCCCGCGGGGTCTTTCACCGGCACACCGTCGAGCACGTAAGCCTGGTCGAGCAGGAGACGGGCGGCGTCCTCCAGATCCGGCGTCGCACCATCCGCCTTGGCGGCACCGGCGAGCGCCTTGACCGTATCGTGCCGGGGATTGATTTCCAGAACCGGCGCGGTCCTGGGAATGCTTCCGGGTTCGTGCTGGGCGAGCAGTTTTTCCAGATTGCGGTCGAGTCCGCCGGCGTCGGCCACCAGACAGGCGGCGCTGTCGGTCAGCCGGGATGACTTGCGGACGTCCGAGACATCTTCACCCAGGGTCTGTTTGATCACCGCGATCAGGGTGCCGAGCTCTGCGGCGTCGGCTTCGTCGCCCGCGTCCCGGGCATCGCCGCCCTCGATCTTGTCGAGGTCGGCGGCGCCCTGGGTCACCGATGTGAACGGCTTGCCGTCGAAGCCGAGCGCAGAGGTGATCCAGAAGTTGTCGACCGGGTCACCCAGCACCAGCACTTCCACGCCCTTGGCGCGGAATCCTTCGAGCTGCGGGCTGGCCAGGGCCTTATCCGCATCCTCGCCGGTGACGTAGTAGATCGCCGTCTGGTTCTCCTTCATCGCCGCCACATAGTCCTTGAGGCTGCGCTGGCCGTCGTCGGCGGTGGTGGTTCTGAACCGGGCCAGACCGAACAGCTGGTCGCGGCGTTCCATGTCCTCGTAGAGGCCCTCCTTGAGAACCGCTCCGAACGTGGACCAGATCTTCTCGTATTTGTCCGGGTCCTTGTCGGCTATCTTGTCCAGCTCGCTCAGGATCCGGTTGGTGACCGCCTTGCGGATCGCGCCGACGATCGGATTGTTCTGCAGCATCTCGCGGCTGATGTTGAGCGGCATGTCTTCGGAATCGATGACGCCGCGCACGAAGCGCAGATAGCCGGGCAGGATATCTGCATCGTCGGTGATGAACACGCGGCGGACATAGAGCTTCAGCTTGGCGTTGCGCTCCGGGTCGAACAGGTCGAACGGCCGCTGGCCCGGCACGAACAGGAGCACGGTGTACTCGTGGCGGCCCTCCGCCTTGTAGTGCAGGGTGAGCGCCGGGTCGTCGAACAGGCCGGCGACGTGGCCGTAGAACTCCTTGTACTGGTCCTCGGTAATATCGGATTTGGGCCGGGTCCACAGCGCGCTGGCGGAGTTGAGCTGGCGCGGCTCGGCGTCTTCGTCCCCGGTGACGGCGGTGAGGGTGATCGGGAAACTGATGTGATCCGAGTAGGTCTTGACGATGCCTTCGATCCGGCCGGGTTCGGCAAATTCTTCCGCCTCCTCGCGCAGGTGCAGCCGGATCACCGTGCCGCGCGACGGTGCGTCCGGAGCGTTTTCGTCCAGCGGCTCGAGCGAGAACTGTCCGGAGCCGGACGAGGTCCACCGCCAGGCATCGCCGGCGCCGGCGCGCCGCGACAGGACCTCGACCTCGCCCGCCACCATGAACGCCGAATAGAAGCCGACGCCGAACTGTCCGATCAGCTGCAGGTCGGCGTCCTTGCCGGCGAGCTGCTCGATGAAGGCTTCGGTGCCGGAGCGCGCAATGGTGCCGAGATTCTCGACCAGCTCGTCATGGCTCATGCCGATGCCGTTGTCGGCGACCACGATCTGCTTTGCCTTCGGGTCGACCGTGATCGAGATCCTGAGCTCGGCGTCGTCGCCGATCAGCGCGGGCTCGGTGATCGCCGCGTAGCGGAGCTTGTCGCAGGCGTCCGCCGCGTTGGAGATCAGCTCGCGCAAAAAGACCTCGGTCTCCGAGTAGACCGAATGAACCATCAGGTGGAGAAGCTTGGAGACTTCCGCCTGGAATTCGTATGACTCGGCCGCAGCCGCGCCTTCGGATGATGTCTTGTCCGTCATGTCCCCTGCCGTACGTTCAAACGATTCCGCCCAAATTCTCCGGGCAGATATTGTTCAAACGGAGCGGGGAATCAAGAGGTTGCGTGCGCCTCGGTGCGCCGCTGCGTCCCGCCGTCGTCATTGGCGGCGTCCGAACCCGCGCCCGTATGGCCGTTGAGCACGCGTTTGACCTTGCGACGGTATTCCAAATCCCAGACCGAGCGCTCGATGTCGAGTGTTTCCAGCATCAGCTTACACCTTGAGACTCGCAGGCGCGGCTTATACGCAGCCGCGCTCTGCAGATCTAACCGATACTCACTACTTACTCGAAAATTTGGCCCGACTCGTAAAACTTGAAGGCTCGGGGGGCTGGGGGGCTGAGATTTCCGACGCCTCCTCACGAGTCGGGCCCTAGAGGCAACAATGACAAGATCGATTTTTAATTTGTCTGCGCCAAGGCGTAACTAAGGCGAAA
>JBPCWF010000439.1:0-2582 GCA_051009775.1 Hyphomicrobiales bacterium
GGCTGCACCGCTCGTGCCGCCGGTTGACCTGGCTCAATCCGCTATTACGATACGACCGGTTCGAGCCGATGGCAGCCGGGATCAAAGCGATCCTGCCCCATGTCGACGCCTTCAGGCCGGTGCACAATCTTGAAAGCCTTGAGGCTCTGGCGGACGCTCTGTCCGCCGACCGGGCGGATGCGCTCAGGTTCCGGGCCGCAGCGTAAGGAACGACGACGATGACCATGGCGGACAACTCAATTCTCGCCCAGGCGGGCGCGTGGACCGACGAGGGGCGCAAGGTTGCGCTCGCCACCGTGATCCAGACCTGGGGTTCGGCGCCGCAGCCGGTAGGCAGCCAGCTTGCGATCGATACCGACGGCAATTTCATCGGTTCGGTATCGGGCGGCTGTGTCGAGGGCGCGGTCGTGACCGAGGCCCAGGACGTGATCGCGTCCGGCAGCCCAAAGGTTCTCGAATTCGGGGTCGCCGACGAAACCGCCTGGGAAGTCGGTTTGGCCTGCGGCGGCACGATTCGGATCTATGTCGAACGGCTCGCCTAGAGCATCGTTCCTTCATATGGAATCATTTGATGGCGCCAAATCAGTTCAGCCGGCTAGACGCAAAGCGCAGCGCGATGTGGGGCATCGGGCAAGCTTTGCAACAACGCTGGTGGGCTGATTTGGCCCACCGGAGGCCGGTTTTTCGCGCCCGCTGGACTTCGTTAAGGCCCACTTGTGGTCACCCAGACCACGGCGTGGACCTTGCCTTGCCAGCAGACGCGAAAATCCGGTCAAATGATCCCATATGAAGGAACGATGCTCTAGATGGACAAAGCACTGCTTGATCGACTGTTGGCCGACCGCGAGGCACACCGCGCGGTCGCCGTGGTGACGGATCTTGCGTCCGGCACGCAACGGCTGGTGCGCCTGGACGATTTCGGCAATGAACCGGAACTGGCAGATGTCCTGGCCCAGGCATTCGCCCGCGACCAGAGCCGCATAGTGGAAACGCAAGCCGGCGAGCAGTTCATCCATGTGTTCAACCCGCCGCTCAGAATGATCGTCGTCGGCGCGGTCCATGTCGCCCAGGCGCTGATCCCGATCGCCGAAGCCACGGGCTACGAGGTGACCATCATCGATCCGCGCGGCGCGTTCGCCACGGAGCAGCGTTTTCCCGGCGTCACGCTGATCGAGGAGTGGCCGGACGAAGTTCTGCCGTCGCTCGGGATCGATCAGCGCACGGCCTTTGTCGCGCTCACGCACGATCCGAAGATCGACGATCCGGCGCTCAGCTTCGCGCTCGACAGCCCATGCTTCTATATCGGCGCGCTCGGCAGCAGAAAGACCCATGCCGCCCGCCTGGAGCGGCTGGCGGCTGGCGGAGACAAGCTCGGACGTATCCACGGCCCCATCGGGCTCGATATCGGCGCGCGCGGCCCGCCGGAGATCGCCATATCGATCATGGCCGAGGTGACCCGGGCGCTCCGTCAGGGCGGCACGCAATGAAATTCGGGATGACGCCGCTGAACGGGGCGGAGGGCGCTGTGCTCGCCCATTCAGTGCGCCACGCCGGCGGCGTTTTCAAGAAGGGACGCGTCCTCAGTGCCGGGGATATCGGCGCTCTGGCCGCGGCCGGACTGACGCAGGTGATGGCCGCGCGGCTGGAGCCCGGAGATGTCGCCGAAGACCGGGCTGCCGGCGCGCTCGCCAGGGCGGCGGCCGCGGACCGGGCGCTGGCCGCCGAACCGTTCACCGGCCGGGCCAACATCTATGCGGACGCGCACGGGCTGGCGCTGATCGATGTCGAGCGTATCGATGCGGTCAACCGGATCGACGAAAGCCTGACCATCGCGACCGTGCCGAATTACCAGGTGGTCGAGCCGAAACAGATGCTGGCGACGGTCAAGATCATCCCGTTCGCCGTTTCCGAGACCGTGCTTGAAAGTGCGCTCGGCCTCTGTTGCGAGGGCGGGCTGGTGCGCGTCGCACCGTTCGCTCACCATGAGGTCGGATTGGTGCTGACCGAGCTGCCCCAGACCAAGCCGCAGATACTGGACAAGAGCGTGCAGGCGATCGATACGCGGCTCATGGCGCTCGGCAGCTCTCTGGGCGAGGTGGTGCGCTGCACCCACGAGGTCGATGCGGTCGCCGAAGCCGTCAGGGCGGCCCACGGCCAGGGCTGCGGGCTGGTCCTGGTGTTCGGCGCCTCCGCCATCGTCGACCGGGGCGATGTCGTTCCGGCAGGGCTAGAGGCGGCCGGCGGTGAGGTGATACACCTGGGCATGCCGGTCGATCCGGGCAACCTCATGATGCTCGGACGCCTGGGCGAGACGCCGGTCATCGGCGCGCCGAGTTGCGCCCGCTCGCCCAAGGTCAACGGCTTCGACTGGGTGCTGCAACGGGTGCTCGCCGGCGTGCCGGTGGGGCCCGACGACGTCATGGCCATGGGCGCGGGCGGGTTGCTCAAGGAAATTCCGTCGCGGCCGTCGCCGCGCGGGCGGCCGGAAGAGGCAGTCGTGGCGAAGGCGCCGTCGATTGCCGCGCTTATTCTCGCCGCCGGCCAGTCGCGCCGCATGGGCGATGCCAACAAGCTCCTGGCGG
>JBPCWF010000440.1:0-3612 GCA_051009775.1 Hyphomicrobiales bacterium
GCGGCACCACAGCGGCACATACGATAGGGACATGATGCCCCGCCGGACCGGATCGATCGGATCGCCGGTCCGAAGGGGCTTTCGAAGCCGTCCGTTGCGCGTGTTCGACACGCCCGCTTGCATGTAAAGAGATACAAAAAAGCAGACGCCAGCCCGGGGGCTGGCGTCCTTCACTGAGTCACCCGCCTGCTCGGTGACCGACTAGGCGGCGGTGGATCTCCGTTACGCAGTACCAGTGGGATCCAACCGGGCAGACGGGATTGCGTTCACCGCATCTTGCCCTAGAGCAGGCCGAAGAAGTTCCAGGCGAGGCCGACCGTGCCGACATGCGACGATGGTTCGACATCGATCACGCCGCCTGTGCCCCAGTCCTCGTCGCCATATTGCGTGTAACGGTACTCAACCCGTGCCGTCAGGCTTTCGGTCAACCGGGTCTCGATGCCGCCACCAACGTGGAAACCATTATATTTTTCGTCGAAGTCGGCGCTGCCGCCACCAATGCTGATGTCGACCTCGTACTCCGCGTAGGAATAGCCGCCGATGACGTAGAGCAGCGTGTCCGGATCGGCGAGATAGCCCAAACGGCCCGAAACCGCCAGGTTAAAGTCCGGCGCGGCGTCCACGTCGATGCCGCCCAGCACATTCGTATTGAAGTCCGTCTGAAGGTCGGCGACACCAAGTTCAACCTGGGCACCGATGACGAAATTCGATCCGACCTGGTAATTCACGCCGAGAAAACCGCCACCGACGAAGCCTTCACCGCCGACACCATCGAAGTTCAGACCGCCGACATCGATCTCGTTGACGATCGCGCCACCACCGATGAACCCGCCGAGATAGACGCCGCTCCAGGTGGTTTCCGCGACCGGCTCTTCCGGCCTGATATAGTCGGCTGCCGGGGTGATCAGCGTGTCACCTCCGGTGTAGAAATTCCAGGCGACACCCAGCGTGCCGGTATGGGTCGACGGCTCAACCTCTATGATACCGCCCGTGCCCCAGTCCTCATCGCCATACTCGGTATAGCGATACTCGATCCGGGCCGTAATGCTTTGGGTCAACCTCGCTTCAATACCAGCGCCGATATGGAAGCCGTGGTATTTCTCGTCGAAGTCGGCACTTCCAAGGCCAGCCAGACTGAGCTCAACATCGTATTCGGCGTATGAATAGCCGCCGATGATGTAGAGCATGGTGTTCGGATTTGCCAGCCAGCCGGCGCGACCGGAGATCGCCGCGTTGAAGTCCGGAGCGGCTTCGAGATCGAACGGCCCCACGCTCGCCTCGGTCTCAAGGTCCTGCACGCCGATTTCGCCCTGGATGCCCAGAACAAACCGGGGGCTGACCTGGTAGTTGAACCCGAGAAAGCCGCCGCCGACGAAGCCTTCACCGCCAACGCCGTCAAAGTCCAAACCTATAAGCTGAGGTATGTCGACATCGATGTCGTTGTTCACGGCGCCACCACCGACGAACCCACCGATGTAAAAACCGGTCCAGTCGGGAACCGTGGTCCCGTTTGACAGAGCGGTTTGAGTTGTCATGAGAAGGCCTGCCGCAATAGCTGCCAGACCAGTTGCCACTTTCCGCGTTCTATACATCACCCGCTCCCCCACTACTCAACCTGTGGAGTTATACGCCGCACCCTACCCGTAGCCTCAATGACACTGTCAGATGAATCCGAATTGACTTCAATACATATGCAAGAGCGGACTCGCGCTTTATTGAAAGATGTTGCAGATTCGCAACAGTAAAGAATTTATTTGTGTAGAAATGAATTTAAACTATGGCGGTTCGGTCACATAACCAACCAACTTGGGCCGGGTTTGGCGGCTGTTCCGAGCATGAGCCAAATTTTGGCTCGACGCACGACACCGCATCGCCGTTTTCTGCACCCATTCACCCGGCGGCAGGCTCCACATCGACCGCCAGAGCGAGAAACGCGTCCATGATATGAAGGTGGCGGCGCGCCTGAAGACAGACCAGCCACTCCGACATGGTGCCGTCCCAGTCGGATATGGCGATCATGCGCAGCCGGGGATCGTCGACAAACTCGCTTCTGGACACGATGCCGGCGCCGAGCCCTGCCGCGACCGCTTCGCGCACCGCCTCGCGGCCTTCGACTTCGAAGCTCTCCTCGAGCGCAATCCCCCGTGCCGCGGCCTCCTCATCGATCATGCGCCGGGTGACCGAGCCGGTTTCGCGGACCACCAGGCCGGCGGCGCAGAGATCCCGCAGGGCGATGCGCCTGCGCGCGCTCAGCCTGTGGTCGCGCGCGACAAAGGCGACCAGCGGGTCCCGTCTCAGGAGGTGCTTTACATAGTCCAGGCTCTGCGGTTCCTCCCCGACCACGGCGAAGTCGGCATGGAACCCGTCAAGCAGTGCCAGGGCCTGTCCGGAATTGCCGGTCTTGAGCTCGAAGGCGATGTTGGGATGGCGCTCCCGGAACCGCGCGATCAACGGCAGAATATGGACCGCGGCATCGGCGGCGAACACCAGCCGTCCGGTCTCCAGCGCCTTGGCGGCGCTGAGCAGGGAGACCGCCGCGCCCTCGACCTCGAACTGGCGCTCGGCCAGCGCAGAGAGGTCGCGGCCGAGCGCGGTGAGCCTGACCGAGCGGCCATCGCGGACAAACAGCTGGACGCCGTAGAGCTCTTCCAGGTTTCGCACATGATCGGAGATCGCCGGCTGTGACAGGCCGAGCTTGCGCGCCGCCTTGGAGAACCCGCCGCACTGGGCGACCGCGTGGAACGCCTTCAGCTGGGCATGGCGCATCGGGGTCTCCGCAGCCCGGCCGCGGTCACACCGACCGCGCCGCCGCGCACATGTTGGTCAGCTTGGCGACCGCCAGATCCCGGCTCAACAGGCCGAGACCGCAATCCGGCGCGACCACCAGCCGGTCGCGGTCGATATGCTCGAGCGCGCCGGACAGCCGGGCCGCGATCTCCCCGACCGGTTCGATCCGGCTTTTTGCGATCGCCACCGAGCCGAACAGCACCGTCGACCTGGAGAACCGCTCGAGCAGAGAGAGATCGTTGTGCCGGTGGGCGTCCTCGATCGAAATCTGCTGCACCGACGAGCGGTCGAGCGCATCGGCCAGCCGGACGTAACTCTCCGGGTCGGCCTTGTGATAGGCCTGGTCGTCGACATGGTTCGGATAACCGCAGCACATATGCATGACCCGCGTGACACCGTCCGGCACACCGTCGAAAGCCCGTTCCAGGCATTCGACGCCATAGTCGAGCGCCGCGTCCACCCTGCGCGCAAACAGCGGCTCGTCGACCTGGATATACCTGCAGCCGGCCTCGGCCAGCGCCCGGATCTCGTAGTTGAGGGCATCGGCGATGTCGAAGGCGAGCGCCCGGTCATCCGCGTAATGGGCGTTGGCGGTCGTGTCCATGATCGTCACCGCGCCGGGGACGGTGAGCTTCACGGGCCGGTCCGTGAAGCCCTGCGCGATCTCGAAATCGCGGGTCAGGAAGTGCTCGCCCATGGGCTCGATCTTGCCCGCGATGGTCGGCAGCTCGGTTTCATAGGCCCCGTCGCGCAACACGCGGTGGGTCAGATTGGTGAAATCGAACCCGGTCAGGTGGCGGCAATGATAGTGGATGTAGTTCTCGC
>JBPCWF010000441.1:0-3342 GCA_051009775.1 Hyphomicrobiales bacterium
TGGACGCGATCGGGGCTTCGGGACGGTCGTCGGCGGGGGGGACCTCGACTGTTGCCTGAACCGGCGGGTCCGGGGTCGTGATTTCCGGGGCAGGGGCTGTAGTCCGCGCCTGTGGAGTGGGCGGTTCCGGGTCCGGTTCGGCCTCCGCGCCGCGCGTCGACTGCACAAGGGCGCGGGCAAGCCTGTCGGTGTCCATGGCGAACCGCATGTGGCTGATCTCGACCGCGTGCCGGCGGGCCAGAGGCTGCAGTGTATCGGGCAGATCGGCCGCAGCCGGCATGGTCGCGCCGTCGACCAGAACCGGAACGACCCGGACGTCGTGGGAGAGCGCGGTGGCGATTTCGATGCGCACGAAATCGTCCGGGCTGTCGAGACGGCGTGCACCGTCGCTGTCGCGCGCATCCAGCCAATTGGCGCCGATGATGGCGAGCAGCACGTCACAGCCGGCCAGGGCGTCGTCGAGTGCCTGGACAAAGTCGACCCCCGGCACAATGGCGTCGACATCCATGAAGATGTTGTCCCCCGGCAAGGTTTCGGCAAGCTGGTCATACAGCCGGCCGGCCGAGCCCGGAGCATCGTCTCGCCGATAGCTTATGAAGACCTTGGGAGTCATGGACATTGTCTTGAAGCGGTTCTGTGGCTGCCGATTTCTCTTGCCTGGTACATTCGACCACAGGATCGACCCGGCCACCTAGAAGATTCGCAGGCGGGTGCGCGTGCCGGGGAGCGGGATCACGGCAATTTGTCGAAAATTTCGTCGCGGTTGCCCGGCCCGACCATAAGTGACGAAAGAGGCACCAAGTTCGAAAACCAATTTCTTCCAAAATCATTAAGACTCAAGGCTCAGACTTCGAATCAACGCAAATCCCCTGGGTGACCCCAATGCTGAAGACCGTGGAAGACCGTGCCGTGCACAGCGAGCGCGCGGTGCATGTTGGCCATGCCGTCAAGGAGGGCGACATGTCCATATTCTCCCATCCCGATTTCGATGCCCATGAAGCGGTGCATGCGTTTTTCGACGCAAAGTCCGGGCTGAAGGGCTTTATCGCCCTGCACAGCACGGCGCTCGGTCCGGGGTTCGGCGGCTGCCGCATGTGGCCCTACGGCACAGAAGCCGAGGCGCTGCGCGACGCGCTCCGGCTGTCGCGCGGGATGAGCTACAAGAACGCGCTCGCCGGCCTCAGCTATGGCGGCGGCAAGGCGGTGATCATCGCCGACAGCAAGACCGACAAGACGCCGGAACTGTTCGAGGCGTTCGGGACCGTGATCGAGGGGCTGGACGGGCGCTATCTGACCGCCGAAGATGTCGGTGTCTGCGTCGAGGACATGAAGATCGTGGCGCGCAAGACCGGCCATGTCAGCGGCATCGGGCAAGGCGAAAAATTCGCCGGCGGCGACCCGTCACCGATCACCGCCTATGGCGTCTATCTCGGCATTCGCGCGGCGGTCCGGCACAAGCTCGGCGCGGAGACGGTCAAGGGGCTGCGGGTCGCGGTCCAGGGTGTCGGCAATGTCGGGTTCAACCTGTGCAAGTATCTCCATGACGACGGCGCCCGACTGGTGGTCGCCGATGTCTACGAACCGAACGTCAGGCGGGCGGTCGAGGAACTGGGCGCGGAAGCCGTTGCGCCCGACGACATCCTGTTCGAACAGGCCGACGTGCTGGCGCCCTGCGCCCTGGGCGGCGTGATCAATGCGGAAACCGTTTCCGATATCCAGGCCGGCATCGTCGCCGGCGCCGCCAACAACCAGTTGGGCACCGAAGCGGACGGCGCGTCGCTGCAGGCGCGCGGGATCGCCTATGCGCCGGACTATGTGGTGAACTCCGGCGGCATCATGGCGGTTGCCGCGGAACATGAAGGCGGCATCTCCGAAGCCGAACTCATGGCCAAGGTCGAGCGCATCTACGACCGTACGCTGGCGATCTTCGAGCGCGCGGACGAGGAGGTTCTGCCGACCAGCGACGTCGCCGACCAGATGGCCCGAGAGGTGATCGCGGCGGCCGGCTGACGCGCAGAGTTCAGTAAGGGCCGTAAAGGCGCAGGAACTGCGCCACGGCCCGGCTGGCGCGGCTTTCAATCCAGTGAGCGTCGGGCTTTGCGAAGACGCCGAGCAGGCGCCTGACCTGCAGGTCGCCGATAAGCAGCGCGATCAGCGTCTCGGCTGCGTCCTGTGCGTCGGTGAAGCTCAGATTTCCAAGCCGCTTCTGCTGGTCCAGATAGGCCGTGAGCTTCGGCACCACGCTGTCGCGGCCCGCCGCGGCGAGGATGCTGCCGAAGGCGGGCGTTGATGCCGCTTCCGAGATCGCCGCCCGGTTGATCGTCACCGCGGGCTCGCTCAGGAGCAGGGTCAGGAGCGCGCGGCCGAAGTCGCCGAGCGCGCCTTTCGGCGCGGCGGCCTGTGCCAGACCCGCCGTCAGTGCCGCATCCACTTGCCCGGCATTGGCCCTGATAACGGCCTCGAACAGACCCCGCTTGTTGCCGAACCAGGCATAGAGCGTCTCCTTCGATGCCGAGGCGCGGCTGGCGACGGCGAGCATGGTCGCGCCAGCATAGCCGCGTTCATGGAGCACGGCGACCGCCGCGTCCAGGATCTCCTGCATGCGTTTTTCGCGCGACTTCTTTTTCGTGTCCGCTGGCATGCCGCCGGGATTCCCCATGTGCCGAACCTTGCGTTTGTCCGTACCACATGGTACGGAATATGGCGAGACCGTACCTATGGGTACGGTGAATCAATGCAGATGTGAGGTAGAAATCATGACCCTTCATCCAAATACTCGAAATGCCACCGCAAGTGCTTGTATTTGGGCGCTGATCACGCTGCAGACCGTGATGCTCCTGGCGCTGTTCACCCGCACCGCACCGCATCCGCCGCTAACTGTGCCGCCATTTGCGCTCGGACCGTTCCTCGGAATGGCGATCTCGCTCGGGGTTTTTGCCGCCATTCTGATTGCCCGTGGCGTTAAGTTCGGATACGCGGCGGCGGTTGGCTTTGCTCTCGCTTCGCTCGTCTCGTTCGGCCCGCAGAAGCTGCTTGCCGACGAGCTTTCCCGGATCTGGCCCGCGGTTCTGTTCGGCATGCTCGGCGCCTTCACGCTGATCTATGTCAGCATCGGCGCCTTGCGTGGCGGCGTGAGTGCGCATGACGCAGATGCGGCGGATGGCATGCCGGGAGCGGATGGTCTAGGTTCGCGGTGACAACCCGCAGACTATGTGAGACAGGCATGCAATCACCCTATCTGAGCGAGGAGCACGCGCTCCTGCGCGACCAAATCCGCCGCTTCATCCGCGAAGAGGTCGAACCCCATGGCGAGGCCTGGGAGCGTGCCGGCCACGTGCCGCG
>JBPCWF010000442.1:0-3191 GCA_051009775.1 Hyphomicrobiales bacterium
CGGCATCGGACATGACTTAACTGCCTGCTGACAACCCAAGGCCCATGCGGTTTCCTGCCCGCATGGGCCCGTCGACATGAGCCGCGAGGGGCTCAGTCCGACCGCTCGCGCACCACCTCCGCGGCCTGCAGCGGCATGGTGAGGCCGACCAGGACGGAGCCGGACGCCAGTACGGCCGCAACGACGAACGCATAGGCCAGGCTGACCGACGCCGCGAGCCCCGCAAGCGCGCCGCCGAGCGCGCCCACCCCGTCCATCAGCGCGAAGGCCAGGCCGAGCGTCGTCGCCTCGCGCTGGCCGACAAAATCCACGGTCGCGGCGAGCCCCGCCGAGCGCACCCCGACAAGGGCCGAGGCAGAGACAATGAGCAGCGCGATGATCACATAGACATCGCCCAGGAACACGATCGCGCCCGCGGCCAGGGCCGCCAGCAGATTACCCGTCAGAAACACGACCCGGCGGCCGACCACATCCGACACGAGACCGATATAGGGCTGCAGCAGAGCGCCGACCAGCAGCATGGCGGCGAACACAGCGCCTGTGACACCGGCCGAGAGGCCATGGACGGTCTGCAGATAGAGCGGCGCCATGCTCAGGATCGCGATCAGGGCCATGTTGTAGAAACTGATCAGCGCGAGCAGCTTGACGCCCCTCAGCGAACGCCAGATCCGCCACAGGGCGGCGACGTCGCCAAGCGATATGGCGGTGGCGCTGGAGCGCGGCACATGACGGCGTATCCAGAAGAACGCGATGCCCGCCAGCACTGCCGGCAGCACCGAAATCTGCAGCACCTGCTGCCAGTCGAACCAGGCCAGCAGGAAGCCGGCTGAGAGCGGCGCCAGCACCTCCGCCATGGTGCCGCCGATGGCATGAAGCCCGAGAACATGCGCGCGGCGCTTGGGACTGTTCTGGGTCAGGACGCCGGTCGCGATCGGATGCCATGCGGCATCCCCCATGCCGGCGACCGCAAGCAGGATGGCAAGCGTCCAGAACCCTGTCGCGAACGAGGCAATCATGTAACCGACGGCGACCCACCAGAAGGTCGCCACAAGCAGGCCGCCGCGGGCACTCACCCGGTCCGCCAGGAGACCGGCCGCCAGATAGGCAAGCGCCGCGCCGACGCTGTGAATGGTGATCAGAAGCCCGACCTCCGCCGGCGTCAGGTCCATGGCGAGCGCCACCGCCGGCGCCAGGAGCCAAATCGCCGCGGGCGCCCAGTCGTTGGCCATATGGCCAAGCGAGAACCACAGGGTGATCGAACCCCGCGGCGCCACTTCCGCCGCGCGGTGGGCAGGTGCCATCTGCGTCATAGAACCTCCTGGTCGAATGCTATCCTATGCCGACACGTAATGGCTGTTGCAATCAGAAACAGCGCCGCGATGGCAGCATGCTGACAGGAGATGTCAGGAGCCCGCTACGCCTATAGTATGCGCACCGGTCTTCCGGTCCGGGCTTTGAAGGCGTATTGATCACATCTCGAACCGACCGCATGAGAGACCTCAGATGAAGCTCACCGAAGACCAGCTCACACAGTTCGACGAAGACGGATATCTGTTCCTGCCGCAAGTGTTCTCCACCGACGAGGCCGCCATGCTCAGGAGCGAGGCCGACCGGGTCTATGCCATGGACCGCGAGGAGGTCTGGCGCGAAACGTCGGGCATTGCCCGCACCGCCTTCGCCGCGCACACCTACAACGAAGGCTTCAGACGGCTCGGCGCCCATCCGCGCCTGATCGATCCGGTGATGCAGGTGCTCGACGGTCCGGTCTACATGCACCAGTTCAAGGTCAACGCCAAGGCGGCATTCGACGGCGAGGTCTGGCAGTGGCACCAGGACTACGGCACCTGGGCGCGCGACGACGAGATGCCGGAGCCGCGCGCCATGAACATCGCCGTGTTCCTGGACGACGTGACGGCGGCCAACGGCCCGCTCCTGTTCCTGCCCAGGAGCCACAAGCTCGGCGTGATCGAGGCCGGCCACGACCTGGAGACGACCAGCTATCCGCTGTGGACGCTCGACCGCGAGACGGTGAGCGCACTGGCGGAGAAAGGCGGATGCGTCGCGCCCACGGGACCGGCCGGAAGCATGCTGATGTTCTCATCGCTCCTGGTCCATGCCAGCCCGCCCAACATCTCGCCCTTCGGCCGCACCATCGTCTATCTGTCGCTCTGCCATGTCGACAACCACATCCGCCGGTTCAAACGCGCCGAGTGGATCGCCCATCGCGACTTCGCCCCGATCGAGCCGCTTGCCGATGACTGCCTCGTAGAACTGGTCGAAGCACAGAACGCGGCCGCCGCCGAATAGCCGCCGACCCGAGCCGGCACGGAAGCGCTTATGCCAAGCGTGGAAACTCTGGCGGTGTTCTTCGCCGGCGCGGGAAACATGCTCAGCGCTGATCGGTCCGGGCGGCTATATGGCGCTGAGCGTCCGCGATTGAGTTCGGGTCAGTCGCTGAGCGCCTTCCTGCAGGCGTTGACTGCGACCTGAAGGAACTGCGGCGCCGCGGCGCCCTGATCTGCAACCGCCGCGATCTCCGATCCCGTCGCCACAGCCGCGACGAAGCCGTCGGTGTTCCAGGCGCCGATGCCGGGCAGAGGCGGCAGGGCGTCCGCCTCGGGATAAGGCCACGGGCTGACATAGAAATAGGGCTGATCATAGGTAGCGTCGCCGGGCGACAGGCCGACCCCTATGGAGCGCGCTTCCTCCGCATCGCCGTCGCTCAGAGAGATCAGCGTCGCGATGTCGAAATGATGCGGCCAGCAGCGCACCTCCGACGGGCCCGGCCGGAGATCTGCAGTCTCCGCGCGGACGGCTTCGAGAGCGCCCGAGGCATTGGCGAACCAGTCCGACAGTTCCGACAGATGCGGCTCGATCCCGGCGACATCGTACGTCCCCTGGAGGCCGGTGACCCGCGCCGGCAGATCGTCGCCATAGGGCAGCGCGGCACCGCCTGCCTCCAGGCCGCAACGCGCCAACTCCTCCGCAAGCCATGCACCGGCATCTTCGTTGCGCATCCCGCCCAGGGAAAATGCGACGGAGACCGCACCATCGCGCTCGACGAAGAGGGTCAGGTCCCAGAGCCTGAGGCCAAGCGCCACGTCGCCCCGCATATCCCTTGTCATGAGGGCGCCATAGGCATGGTTCCAACCGAGGTTGGCATGGCTGTCGCCGGCAAGCGGCGCGACATT
>JBPCWF010000443.1:0-3110 GCA_051009775.1 Hyphomicrobiales bacterium
GGAAAGGCGGAGTTCGCCCAATCGTAGGAGCACCATGCTGCAAGTCCAAGCCGACTGCGGCGCCCGCCGAAGCCGTTGGCTTCGGACCGCGTGGCCCGATCATCCGGTGGCACGTTCATGACTTTGCGATGGTGACACGCCCGTATCTCCCGTCATGTCGGGTGAGGCGCCGCGTTTGTCCCGTTCGCTCCGCCGTCCTCACCGCATCGTACGACGTCCGGGAGACGGGCAAATGGATCACCGGGAGCGCGCGGGTCCCTGAGATGAACTGACGGCCTCCGCGTGCCAAAAACGCCACGGCCGATCGCCGCTTCATACGGCTGCTGCCTCTTCGACTGAGGCGAGCGGCTCAATTCGCAAGGCGTAGTCCGGATCGACCGCATAGACCGTGCCGTTCGGAACGGCCCGCCAGGCGCTTTCGTCCGTCAGCGGTTCGGACGCGACTTCGACCGACCGGTAGTCATGCTGCGGATCGTGATGGATGTGCGGCTTGCCGCAAATGTCGCATGTGAACAGCGCTTCGCGCTCCAGATACCACAGGGTTCGGCCGAGACGCGACCCCACCAGGACGTCACCGTCGGTCAGCACCGTGTTCAGGCTGACCTTGGCGTCCGGATCGACGTCGCGGCACCACTGCACGATCTGCGTGAGACCGTAGCGCAGCGTTTCGAGCAGGTCGACTTCCGGGTGCGCGGACCACAATGTCAGCAGATATCGGAAGATGTGCTCGCTGTCGGTCGTGCCCTCTATCTCATTGCGGTGCAGGGGATCCATGCCGTCCAGCATGTGTTCTCTGATCAGGCCAAAATGCGGCACCGTGCCGTTATGAGCGAAGATCCAGCGGCCATGGACGAAAGGATGCGTGTTGTCGAGGGAGGGGCCGCCCACGGTCGCCCGGCGCACATGTGCAACAACTGTCCGCGCATAGACGCGGGCGGCTTTCTTCTTGAACTGCTCGCCGTGGTAGGCGGCCCATGTGGTCTTTTCCACCACCGGCACGCCGTCGGGATAATCCGCGACGCCCCATCCGTGACCGTGGTGCAGTCCTTCGCGGTCGCCGCGGCTTTGTTCCATCAAGGCATTCTGCGAGCGTACAAGCGCGCATTCCACACGGGTCGGTTCGTTCGCCTTCAGAGCATATAGCCGGCACATGTCTCAGGTCTTTGCGCTGTTTGCGGTTGCATTGAAGCAATATCCCGCAGGGCCGCAAATGATCTGAATCAAGGCTGGGTCCGGCGGGCAGGCATACAAAGATCGGGACGCATCGGAGCCGCGCATAAAGCGCGGGTTTCGGAATGCGCGCCAGCCTGTCGAATGACACGATGAAGGCGCACACATTTAACGGCATGGCACAGCCACTCAAACGGCCGGCGATTTCGGTCGTTCCCTTCCGTCCGACGTTGATCGAGGTTTCGGAACGCTGGCGTCTGCGCGAGCTCGCCAGTCGGTTGCTGGCCGACGAGCCGGGCCTCGACGGCGGCAGGAGGTTTGGTCCGTTGGTCGACCGCGGCCTGTCCGATGCGCCACGGGTGCTGCTTGGCGACCAGAGTGAAATCGCGTTGATGGGCAGCCCGGAGGAAACACTCTACGGGTACCGCATCGCGCTGCTTGCCGGCGAAGGCGATCTCCTGGCGCTCGCCGTCGAGCGCTGTCCGGCCTATGAACGCTACTTGCGAACCGTGCTCGGTATCGATGCGTTGGACGTGTTCGACCTGAGCGGAGAAGGCGGTCCGCTTGCAGCCCGTTGCATGGCCTCGCGTCCGGCTTTCGAGCACATTGCCCGAATCGCGCGTGCGGGCGGCGGCGTCTGCTTGGTGCCTCTCATGGCGTCCGGCCACGTGTGGAAGCTTGCCAAGGCGGTTGCGGACGAGACCGGCACGCCTGTTTCGGTCTGCGGGCCATCGCCGCGGCTGTCACGGCGCGTCAATGACAAGCTGTGGTTCACCAGCCGCGTCCGTGAGGTTCTGGGGGGAGGTGCAATTCCGCCCACCTATGCCGCTTACGGGCCGGCGGCGCTTTGCGCGCGGGTGAAGCTGCTCGCAGAACGCTACGAGCGGGTGGTCATAAAGGTGCCCGACAGCGCGGGCTCCGCCGGCAATCTGCCCCTGGAGGCGCACCATTTGCGCGGCCGTCCGCTGAGCGAGATCCGTGCCCGTCTCCATTCCCTGTTCGACGATCTCGGGTGGCAGGGCGCTTATCCGCTGATGGTGGAGGTCTGGGAAGAAGCCATCCTGTCGACGCCGTCCGTGCAACTCTGGGTGCCCGAGCCTGAGCACGGCCTGCCGATCGTCGAAGGCATATTCGAACAGCTGGTCGAAGGCGAAGAAGGCAAGTTCGTCGGTGCCGCGCGCGCCAGGCTGCCGCGTCCATGGCCGGACCGGCTGGCGCAAGAGGCGACACGGCTCGCCGCCCTGTTTCAACTCGTCGGTTATTTCGGCCGCTGCAGTTTCGATGCGATCATCGCCGGGACCGATTACGCCGACGCGGAGGCCCACTGGATCGAGTGTAACGGCCGGTGGGGAGGCGTGTCGCTCCCGATGACGTTCATCAACCGCATTGCGGACGATCCCCTGTTGGTTGAACCGGTCATCGTGCAACGCGAGGAAACCGGCATGCCGGCGCGCAATTTCGGCGATGCGGTCGAGCTGCTCCGGCCATGGCACTACCAGCCCCGTCGATCGCGTGAAGGCGTCATACTCCTGACGCCGACCGGGATCGAGCGCGGACGGGGCATCCATTTTCTGGCGCTTGCACCGACTCTCGACCGCGCCAGGGGACTTGCAGACGGCGCGGCCGCCGCATTGACGCAAGCAGGATAGGGCCGCAGCTCTGTCTGCGCACCTCCGTCCCGAAACGTTGATCGAGATCAAGGCTCCCCGGGACAGGCCCCCTAGGATGCGGAGCGCTCCATTTTGCCGTCCGACCGGCCCCGCTCAGGAATGGCGGCATCTGCGTAACCGGCGTGGAGGCCCCAATGTCACAACCGCAGAGCTACGTCCACGGTGTCAGCGACAGACCGTTGCTAGGCCTCACCGTGGGGGCATGTTTCGAAGCCGCGGTGTCGCGCCATCCGGACAACGAGGCGCTGGTCGTGCCCCATCAGGATGTCC
>JBPCWF010000444.1:0-5313 GCA_051009775.1 Hyphomicrobiales bacterium
GATCCAGGCGATCCTCGACGGCTCGCCCTTCATCTCGTTCTGCGGCATGACCTGCGAGGAGGTCTGGCCCGACGAGGACAAGGTGCTGATCCGCATGCCCATGAGGCCCGAGCTCGAGCGCTCGCCCGGCAGCGGCATGTATCACGGCGGTCCGATCGCCTCCCTGATCGACGTCGCCGGCGATTTCGCCCTGGCGCTGGTGCTCGGCGGCGGCGTGCCGACGATCAATTTCCGCACCGACTACCTGCGCCCGTCCTTCGGCGCAAGCCTCGCCGCCACCGCCTGGGTCCGCCGCGCCGGGCGCACCGTGGGCGTGGTCGACGTCGACGTCCATGACGAGGAAGGCCGCCTCGTTGCCGTCGGCCGCGGCTGCTACAGCGCCAAGGTGGGGTAAGTCTGTCCGCGGTTCGACTGCAATCCACACAGAAACCGAAAGAAATCAGGGCATACGGAACAAATGCCCGGATTTGTGATCTGACGCACAGGCGCGGCGGTGGTCTTCGCGTATATGGGACCTGCATAAGCAGCAAGGGGACGGGTGCAACCACCGAGACGCGGAGTACCGACCCATGCAGGATCCGCATGACGACCCGGACAGCTTTGAGAACACCTTTCCGAGATATCCGTTTTCCGAACTGGTCCGCCTGGCACTTATGCTGGCCGGATGGATCGGCCGCCGCCGGGCGGCGGAGGAGCGACGCGACCGGACGGCCCGGCCATCGTCGCGCCGCGCGCCCAAGCGGAGCCATTCCAAGCTCGTATGATCCGGCCAAGCTCGTGTGATCCGGCGGTGGTCAGGGCACCCGGGTCGCTTCCAGCTCGAAAACGACATCGACCGCAAGTCCGACCGCCTTGCCGGACGTGAACTCGCCCTGGCCGATACCGAACACCGTTCGGTCGAGTTCGACGGAGCCATTTGCGCGGGCGCGGTCGCCGTCGATGTCCAGCGTGAATGGAATGGTCAGCGCCTTCTCAACACCTCTGAGCTTCAGCTTGCCGTCCATCTCGTACGCGTTGTCTGAGATATGCCGGATGGCGGTCGATGCAAACGTCGCCTTGGGAAAATCCGATATCGCGAACCAGTCGCTCGACGGCATCGCCTTGTCGATGTCGCCGTGACCGGTTTTCGCACTGCCGAGATCGATATCCAGCTCCACGCGTGACGTGTCCAGGTCTTCCGGCGAGATCGCGATCTTGGCGTCATAGTCGGAGAACTGTCCGGCGCGCTTGCCGCCCATGATCGAGACGACGAAACCGAGTTTGCTGGTTTCCTTGTTGACGGACCATTGCGGCGCATCGGCTGCCGCGCCGCTGACGAAAACCGCAACGAAAAGGCTGATTAGCAAGCTACGCAAGACGCTCATGGTTCCCACCGGTAAGACACATTCGGACGACATATCGGATACGCCGCCGCGCTACTCATCATCCTCGCCGCATCCAACACGGACTTTCCCGAAGTCCTGAAACCGGTGCACCACTCTCGGTTCAAGGGTGCTGCCGTCAAGTGCAACATATTGCGGCGGCCAGTTCGATGCGGTGAGCAGCGACAGCTGCTTGGCATCCTTGCCGCCCGACGCCTCCATGGAACGCCCCTCCGAACCGATCCTGATCTCGGCCACGGGTTGCGGGGTCTTCATCCAAAGATCGAACAGCGTGATCCTGGCGTCGCAATCCATGGTGTAGAGATACCGGCTCGAGGCCGACACCCGCGCGCGAACTGCGCCGCGCCCGGCATCGTCAATGGCAAAGGCCTCGCTACCGGCCGTGTCCTTGAACACGAGCCGGCCGTCACCGGCAATATCGACCGAAAGCTTACCGTCCAGCCGGAAGGCACTCATCTGCCTGACCGGCCGCTCTGCCACCGGAACGTGAAGCTTCCAGCTTGCGCGGATCTCCGGCATACCAAAGCCGGGCGGCGGTGCCGGCTCCTCCAGCAGGTATCTCGCCATCAAGGCGACCTCATCCGGCGACAGTTCGCCCGAAGTGCCCCAGCTCGGCATGCCTTCCGCGGTGCCGTTGTGGATGATGTGGCGCAGCTGATCGAAGCCGAGCTTGCGCGTGACGGCTAGCGTCAGCGGCTTGCCGGTCCCGCCCTGGCGCATCGGGCCGTGGCATCCGGCGCAGCGCTGGAAGTATATCCGGTCGGCGCGATCGAACCTGACCGTGACCAGGCGCAGGGCGTTTGGCGGCACGGCAGCCTTGTGATAAGGCGCGGCACCCGGCCGCGCCATGGTGCCGCCCGTCGCGAGCATTGCGGCCCGCTCCGCGGCCGTTCCCTGTTCGGCAGAGGCCTCAGGCCCCGACATCCCGATCGCCACCGAAAACAACACACCAAAAATGAACCGACCGTGCCCCCGCCGACTCACATCACGCATTCATATCCCCTGCAAAACTCGACCCAACGACAAGACGCCGGGCGTCCCAAGAAAACCGCCGCCCGGCGCAACAAGAAAGGAGGGGCACCGACAAGTGCCCCCCGTTTTCGAAACATAGCAATGAGCCGGTCACGACGGAATGGGACAAACGGTCCACCCCTCTGCTCCGGCAGCTTGGCTCCGGATCGTTTTCTTACAAATCAATCTGGCGATCTGATGACGCCGTGGAACGATTTGAGGATGCCGTTGCCTGCAACGCGGCGGACAGAGAAATCGATTTGTGTCACGATGCCTTCCGATTGAACACCGCGCCGACTTTCTCTCGGCTCTACCACTGTCACAAGGGACGGACAAAATGCCGACGGAGGCAACGGAATGGCCGCGCAAGACCCGCGAGTTCCTCAACCACCATTTCGATTCGACGATCTGGAACGACTTCGCGTTCCGCGACGATGACATCATCATCGCGACCTACGCGAAATCCGGCACCACATGGCTGCAGCAGATCATCAGCCAACTGATCTTCGGCGGCCGGGAGGGCCTTGCCGTTGCGGAGATGTCTCCCTGGCTGGACCTGCGGGTGCCGCCAAAGGAAATCAAGCTGCAGGAGGTCGAACAGCAGACCCACCGGCGATTTCTGAAGACCCATCTGCCGGTCGACGCCCTGGTGTTCTCCCCGAAGGCCAAATACATCTATATCGGCCGGGACGGACGAGATGTGGTCTGGAGCCTTTATAATCACCATTCCAACGCCAATCAGACCTGGTACCAGGCCCTCAACGACACGCCCGGCCGCGTAGGACCGCCGATGGAACCTCCTACCGCGTCGATCCGGGATTATTTCCATGACTGGCTGGAAAAAGACGGCTTTCCGTTCTGGCCGTTCTGGGAAAACGTTGCATCCTGGTGGGCGCTCCGCGATCTGCCTAATGTGCTCCTGGTTCATTTTGCCGAGCTGAAAGCGGACCTGCCGGGTGAAATCCGGCGCATCGCGTCGTTCCTCGACATAGCCGTCGAGGAAGCCGATTGGGAGGCCGTCGTCCGTCACTGCAGCTTCGACCACATGAAAGCCAACGCGGCAACGAGCGTCCCCCTGGGCGGCGCCTTCTGGGACGGCGGGGCCGAGACCTTCATACACAAGGGCCACAACGGCCGCTGGCGCGATACGCTCAGCGCGCAGGAATGCGCGGCCTACGAAGACCGGGCGCTGGACGAACTGGGACCGGAATGCGCCGCGTGGCTGGCGGCCGGAAACCTGTCGTAGCTTTAGGCAACGAACCCGACCAGGGTCAGCTCGAAGGTCAGAGCCTGGCCGGCCAGCGGATGATTGGCGTCCATAGTCACGTTCTCTTCGGCGACATCGACCACGACCAAACGCATCTGATTGCCATCACCATCGCTCGCCTGAAGTGTCGCTCCGACCTGCAGGTCGATTTCGGCCGGCAGGCGTTCGCGCTCGACCACATGAACGAGCTGCGGGTCGCGCTGTCCGTAGGCGTCGTTCGGCTCCAGGGTGACATTCTTGGTTTCGCCTTCTGCCATGCCCATGATGGCGTTTTCAAAGCCCGGGACCACCTGGCCGCCGCCGAGCGTCACCTCGATCGGACCGCGTTCCGCGGAGGTGTCGAACTGGGTTCCGTCGGCCAGCGTGCCGGTATAATGCACGCGGACGGTATCGCCGCTTGCCGCTTGTTTCATGCCTGTGCTCCTCGTTTTGTCTCTCGTTCGATCAAGGGACGCCGCTCGGGTTACGGTGACGGTCATCGTGTCGGTTATGTCCGTCGCCCTGCCCGAGAGGCGTCGCAAGAACGGGACAGCATGGCATTACAGCACCGCGCCATCCGGCCGCGGCGGCGACACTACCCTCGTTCGGGGCGAAGTCAACGAAAGATCCGGTACCCGGACTTTTCCATCGCTGTGCGGCGAGGCCGGCGAGATGATCCATTCCTGCGAAAAGAACGCAGCCGAACTGCAGGCCTACGAGATATCGGCAAAGCCGGAACGCGCTTCGGCGACGAACCGTTCGGTCAGGTCGTGCCGTTTGCGCCCGTCGGGCCCCTCTACCCCCGTGTGCACATCGACCCCGGCGGGTCGCACCGTGCCGATCGCCTGCCGCACGTTGCCGGCGTTGAGACCGCCGGCGAGGATAACCGGCCTGGACGAACGCTCCACGAGGTCCCGGCTCACCGACCAGTCATGGGTTTTGCCTGTGGCGCCGCGGGCGCCGGTCGCGGGATCGAACGTATCTGTGATGAAGGCGTCCACAAGCGGCGCGAGGCGCCGCATCTCATCGGCCAAGGCGTCGGCATTGTCGTTGCGCACGATCAGGCTCTTGATAACACGTAACGGCGCGGCCGCTTCGCGCAGCCGGGTCAGTTCGCTCGGGTCGATGTCGCCGTGCAACTGCACCATGCCGACGCCGAGCTCGCGGCACAGATCGATGACCGCAGACGCGGTGTTCAGATAGGTGATCAGGAAGAAGGTGGCCCGCCCGCCGCACTCCGCGACGATGGCTGCCGCGTCTTGGATGCTCAGGTCTTCCTCGTGATGATCGAGCGCCAGGGGGAAGCCGAGATATGCGACCCCGCAATCGATCAGCATGTCCGCCTCGGCCATGTCGATGATGCCGGCAACATGGACAAGTCCCTGGTCCCTGGTGGTCATTGGGCGGCCCGCTTCCTTCGATCCGGCATCACTACACCATGTTGTCGCGCAAAAGGGAGCCCTCTATGATCCCGTGAACCGCGGTGCGATTAAGACGCCGCGATCGGGAGGAGGTTGAACCCGTGGCCATGGATGCGCGACGCCGCGACAATCTCGGCTATTTTTCTCACCAAGCCGCGCTGGATCACGGCAACCGGGTGGCAATCTTCGACCTGTCGCGCGTTCCGGTGCGCGAAGTCACGTATGCCGAGATCGAGGACCGCCTCGACCGCGT
>JBPCWF010000445.1:0-4714 GCA_051009775.1 Hyphomicrobiales bacterium
GAACTGCGCCGTGCGTTCGTGCGCGGCGGCAACAGGTTCGTGCTCAACTGGCTGACCTGGTGAGGAGCTAGAGCATCGTTCCTTCATATGGAATCGTTTGATGGCGCCAAATCAGGTCAGCCGGCTAGGCGCAAAGCGCAGCGCGATGTGGGGCATCGGGCAAGCTTTGCAACGACGCCGGTGAGCTGATTTGGCCCACCGGAGGCCGGTTTTTCGCGCCCGCTGGACGTCGTTAAGCTCCACTTGTGGTCACCCAGACCACGGCGTGGACCTTGCCTCGCCAGCAGACGCGAAAAGCCGGTCAAATGATCCCATATGAAGGAACGATGCTCTAGCTAACCTTTTCGGGAGTTTTGGGCCGGCGTGTTTCGGCCGCCGGTTTGGGCGGATGCTGCTCCGTCAGAACTTCCGCGGCCTTGCCGCCAATGACCGGCACCTCAGGTGCCTCCTCGCCATTCTTGGGCGCCACCAGGCCGGCGGAGATCACCAGTTTGGCGCCGTCTTCAACCGACATGTCGAGCAGCATCACATCGCGCTTCGGCACGAACAGAAGATAGCCGGAGGTCGGATTGGGCGTGGTCGGAAGGAATACGCTTATCATGTCCCGCCCACCCGACTTGTCCAGGATCTCTCCGCTCGTCTTGGTCGAGACAAAAACGATCGCATAGAGCCCCTTGCGCGGATATTCGATCAGTCCGACATCCTGGAACGACGAACTGCTCTGCGACAGGGCGGTCTCGAATATCTGCTTCAGGGCGCGGTAGATGTTGCGCACCACAGGCATGCGGCTGAACATCTGTTCGCCATAGGCGACGATGGTACGGCCGAACAGGTTTGCGGTCAGGGCACCGAGAAATGTCAGACCGACAAAAGCGAACACAAGCCCGACGCCCGGCACCGAAAACGGCAGATAGGTAT
Source organism: Hyphomicrobiales bacterium (assembly GCA_051009775.1). Lineage (GTDB taxonomy): Bacteria > Pseudomonadota > Alphaproteobacteria > Rhizobiales > JAJFHB01 > JBPCWF01. Next base: position 919 of record JBPCWF010000445.1, read on the forward strand.
CGGGGTTGTAAACCGCCGGTACAAACGGCTTGATCCAGCTGTCGACATAGGAAACGAAAATCCATGTCAGATATATTGTGATGCTGATCGGTGCGGCGACCACAAGTCCGGTCAGGAAATAGGCGCGCAGGCGCGCCAGCACGCCGATCCTGACCGGTTTGGCGTCGCCGCCAATGAACTCGGTCAGGTTGCTGCCGTGCCGCCGGCTCTCTTTGTTCTTGTTCTCTGCCATAAGTGCCTATTCTAACGGCAGATTGCGAAAAAAGCACAATCTGCCAGCTTGCGTTTCCGAAGCATCGGACAATACCTATATATGGTGCAGTATTATGACGCGAGCCGGTTTCCGATACCCGGTACGCGGATAAATTTACGATCACGGTGAATTTCAACGAAAAGGCGTATGAGACAGCGCCGTGGATGCGGGGCCATCAGTGTCGAAAATTCTCCTGCTCGGTCTTGGATGGACCTGCGTCGCCCTCGGCATTGTCGGCATTGCGCTGCCAGTATTGCCGACCACGCCCTTTCTGCTGGTCGCCGCGTGGGCCTTTGCGCGCTCGTCGCCGCGCTTCCGCGAATGGCTGCTCACGCACAAGACACTCGGGCCCTATGTCAGTGACTGGTATGAAACCGGCTCCATCCCGGCCCGCGCCAAGCTCCTGGCGATCGCCGTCATGACCGTGAGCATGACATGGCTGATCGGCTGGTCCGGCCTGTCCATTTTGGTGGTTTCGATGGTCGGGCTATGCCTGCTCGGGGCCGCCGTCTTTATCCTGACGCGGCCGAGCACACCCTAAGGGTGTTTTCGAAGACCGGCTATTTCGATGCCAGTGTAACGAAGCAGGGAACGCGGCGGCGCTTGAGCGCCTTGCACAGGCGCTTGCCTTTTTCGCGCGACGCAAAGCCGCCGGCACGGATGCGGTAGATCACCCCTTTGCGCTCCGTCTCCACCTTGATGATGTAGGGCGTCAGATCGCCCAGGAGATCGCGGTGTTTGGTCGCCAGCCGGTTCCACAGGGTGTGGGCGACGTCGGGATCCTTTTGCGCGGAAAGCTGGATGAGGTAGCTCTTGGGATTGAGTGCCGGCGGAGCCAGTGCCGCGGTTTGTGCAGGCGCCGGATCGGACTTCGCGGTGCCCGTCGTGGAGGCAGCGTTGCGGAGGTCTTTCTCCGTCGTCACATTCGCCGTCGCGCGCTCGACACTCGCCGAGGCAGGATTGGCGACGACGTTGGCCGTTGCCAGACTGGAGACCTGCGTGTCGGCCGAGCCGGTGCGGGCGATTTCAGCGCGATTGGGCCGCTTCGGCGCGGCATCGGTTTTGCGTGTCGCGGCCAGAGGCACCGGATTGCTCTTCGCAATCACGGTCATGGACGGCTTCAGCGAACCGGTATTGACCTGCGCCATGACGCCAGCTGTTGCCAGGGCCGGTCTCTTGGCGGGCGCGGCGGGTGTGTTGGTTGTGGGAATGCCTTCGATGCGGGCCAGCAGTCGCTTGGCCGGCCTGTAGTTGGGCCTGATCAGCAAAGAGCGGGTCAGCGCGGTTTTGGCCGAGCCGGTATCGCGCAACGCCGCATGTGCCAGCGCCTTACCGTAGAGCGGCACGTGAAGCTGGGGATGCTTGAAGCGGATCGCCGAGTCGTAGTCCTCGATCGCGGTGGCGTAATAGCCGAGTTCGCGCAACACATTGGCCCGGCTGTTATAGGCCTGCGGCAGGCGTGGATCGAGAATCAGCGCATTGGTGAAGTCTTCAAGCGCAAGCGTCGTGCGATAGAGCTTACGGTTTGCGAGGCCGCGGTTGTAGAGTGCGACCGCCCGCATCTTCGGCGTCAGAACACCCAGTTGCAGGGCATAGTCGTAATCCGCGAGCGCTTCGACCAGCTTGCCCATTTTCTGATAGGCAAGGCCACGGTTCAGCAGCGTCAGGGCGGCAGTCTTCCTGGTGAGCTGCTTGTAATCCAGCGCTTTGGTGAAATTGCCGATCGCGGCTTCATAGGCGCCGGCCTGAAGCGCGGCCGAGCCTGATTGTATGACCGCCTGTGCGCCCGGTGTGGTGGCATAGACAGGCGCGGTGCCCAGGCCCACCGCCTGGATCACAAGCGCCGATAATGTCAGAATCCCCTTGCGCACAGCGATACTCTACCCAATTGCACAGCGTTGAGTGTTGCACCGGAGAGTTAATGAAACTTGAACGCAGCCCCCACTGCCCCACCGGACCTCCAGTCTATTCCACCGTAACCGACTTGGCCAGATTTCTCGGCTGATCGACGTCAGTTCCCATGAAAACCGCGGCATGATAGGCGATCAGCTGAACCGGAACCGCGTAGAGCAGCGGATTAATGTACGAATCAGCCTGCGGAACGCGGAACTGCTCGAAGGCGTCGTCGCCATTTGCGCTCAGTCCGGCGTCGTCCGTGAGCAGCACGATCTTGCCGCCGCGCGCCGCCACTTCCTGCATGTTGGAGACGGTCTTCTCGTAGAGATCGTCATGCGGCGCGATGACGATGACGGGCACGTCCTCGTCAATCAGCGCGATCGGTCCGTGCTTGAGCTCGCCGGCGGCATAGCCCTCCGCATGGATATAGGAAATCTCCTTGAGCTTGAGTGCACCTTCGAGCGCGATCGGGTAGTTGATGCCGCGGCCGAGATAAAGCACGTCGCGGGCGTGGGCGATCTTCTTGGCAATGCGTTCGAGCTCATCCTCGTGGCGCAGGATCTCCGCCATATGGCGCGGCACACCGATCAGGGCGGAGACCAGCCCGTTTTCCTCATCCGCACGGATGGGGCCGCGCGCCCTGGCGGCGGCGATCGCGAGACAGGCGAGCACGGTCAGCTGGCAGGTGAAGGCCTTGGTCGAGGCGACCCCGATCTCCGGCCCGGCATAGGTCGGGAGCACGACCTCGCATTCGCGCGCGATCGAGGAATCCTGGACATTGACGATGCCGAGGGTGTGCTGCTTCTGCTCGGCGCAGTATTTCAGCGCGGCGAGCGTGTCGGCGGTTTCACCGGACTGGGAGATGACCAGGGCGAGCCCGTTCTCCGGCAGCGGCGCCTCGCGGTAGCGGAACTCCGACGCTATATCGACTTCAACCGGCAGTCTGGCGACCTTCTCGAACCAGTATTTAGCCGCGATCCCGGCATAGGACGCGGTTCCGCAGGCGGTGATGGTCAGGCGGTCGAGGGCGGCGAAGTCGAACGGCAGCTCGGGCAGCCTGACCTGGCGCGCGGCCATGTCGATATATTCGCCCAAGGTGTGGCCGATCACTTCGGGCTGCTCGGCGATTTCCTTGGCCATGAAGTGGCGGTGGTTGCCCTTGTCCGCGATATAGGCGGTCGCCTGGGTGAAGCGGACCGGCCGTTGCACCGCTTCGCCGGTCTCGTCATAGACCTGGGCGGTGTCTCGCGTGAGCACGACCCAGTCGCCTTCATCGAGAAAGCACACCTTGTTCGTGAACGGCGCGAGCGCCACCGCGTCCGATCCTAGGTACATCTCGCCGTCGCCATAGCCGACCGCAAGCGGGCTGCCGCGCCGGGCGCCGATCATCAGGTTCTGTTCGCCGGAAAAGATGATGCCGAGCGCGAAGGCGCCGGCGAGGCGCTGCAATGTGGCGTGGACAGCGTCGGCGGGCGCCTGACCCGCCGCCAGGTCGCGCGCGATCATCTGGGCCACGACCTCGGTGTCGGTCTCCGTCTCGAAGGCGCGTCCCTGCCCTTCCAGCTCGTCGCGCAGCTCGCGGAAATTCTCGATGATGCCGTTATGGACGACCGCGACGTCTCCGGCGGCATGGGGATGGGCATTGGC
>JBPCWF010000446.1:0-2952 GCA_051009775.1 Hyphomicrobiales bacterium
GGCGATGACAGAGGGCACGGTGGTCGAGTGGAGCGTGGCGGAAGGCGATCCGGTCACGCCCGGTCAGGAGATCCTTGAGATCGAAACGACCAAGCTCGCCAACGTGTTCGAAGCCCCCACCGGCGGCACCCTCCGCCGCCGCGTGGCGGGCGACGGGGAGACATTGCCGGTTGGCGCCCTGCTCGCGGTGATCGCCGATGACGATGTCGAAGACGACGAGATCGACGCCTTCGTATCTGGCTTCGTGGTCGAGGTCGACGAGGATGCGGAGGCCGCCGCCGAACCTGAGCCGCAACGCGTCGATGCCGGCGGCCGCTCGATCCGCTATCTCGAAATGGGCGAGGGCGAAGATACGTCCGTGGTGCTGATCCACGGCTTCGGCGCCGATCTCGGCGCCTGGATGTTCGTCCAGCCGGGCCTGGCCGAAACGACCAGGACCTACGCCCTCGACCTGCCCGGCCATGGCGGTTCTGCCAAGGATGTCGGCGGCGCGACAGTTTCAGACTTTGCCGAAACCGTGGCGGCCTTCATGGCCGCCTGCGGGATCGGTTCGGCCCACCTGGTGGGCCACTCCCTGGGTGGCGGCGTGGCGATAGAGATGGCGCTTCGGGATCCAGCCAGCGTTGCTTCTCTGTCCCTCGTCGCCCCTTCAGGGCTCGGGCCGGACATCAATGGCGCGTTCATCCAGGGGTTCATCGAGGCCGGCCGGCGCAAGGAGCTGAAACCGGTGCTCGAAGAACTGGTCGCCGACCCGTCGCTGATCAGCCGCGACATGATCAACGACGTTTTGAAGTTCAAACGCCTGGACGGGGTGATCCCCGCCCTGACCGCGATCGCCGAAGCCGCTTTCGGCGGCGGCCGGCAGCAGACGGTACTGGCGGACCGCCTGGGCGAGATCGCCTGCCCGGTGCAGGTGATCTGGGGCGCCGACGACCGGATCCTGCCGGCATCGCACGCGGACGCGTTCTCCGGAGCCGTGCACATTCTGCCCGACACCGGCCACATGCCGCATATGGAGCAGGCGGCCGAAGTGACCCGGCTGATCTCGGCGCTGATCGGCCAGGACGGTTAGGGACCGGCGCCTGTTGCCGCGGCGATTGTCATAATTCCATGACTGGTTTCCACGCCGGCCAATGCCTATCTGTTGGGAAACCATGGAACGGTTGCGCTCCGCAGCTTGAGGAGAAGGCCACATGTCACCATCAACACGTGCCATAACCCTTGCCGCCGCGACGGTGGTCCTTGCCGGCGCCGCCGTGGCGCCCGCGCTCGCCAAGATGCGCGTGATCGAGAAACGCGTGATCTATGTCGAGAGCGACTTTTCGAACAAGAATGCCCGGGTGCCGATCCGGCTGGTGAGCCGGAACGGCCAGCACCCCTATTGGCAATACGCCGATGTCGACGGTTCCTGGGAGCGATGCTTCCAGAACTGCCGCGAGGCCTACCGCACCGAAGTGCTCGATTTCTGGGAAGAATCGGTCGACGGCAATGACAAAAGGCACTGACGCGCAGGTAGCTCAAAATTCAGCGCGGGCCTTCGGTTATCCGGGACCCGCGTTTTCTCCAGCCCATAAAGGCGTGTCCCGCACTTGATGCGGGATCCAGGGAAACCCGGCACGGCATCACCGTATCGCCCTGGGCCCCGCATCAAGTGCGGGGCACATGCAGTTCCGTTCAAATTACATCAAGGATGAGGCGAACTGACTGCCGCCCCGACCGGGTCGCGCGGATCTTCCGCCGCGACAGACAGGCCGTGCACGGCCAGCACCAGAGCGAACAACGCAAGCAGCAATGCCGCGGTCTGCCACGGCGGACCGGGATGATGACGCTTCCGGCGTTTCGTTATCATGGGTTCCTCCCTGTTCAGGTGAAACCCCCCGCAGCCTGCATTGGCGCATGTCCGGTCTTAACGAAACCTGAATCGCCCGTTCATCCGCCGTTCATGTTTGTGGCCATCGTGAGCTCCGCGACGTCAGCACACGCACGAGTTTCCCCTTGCGAGCCGTTCCGGCTTTCCGATATAGTTGCGAATGTAACTAATTTACAGTCCACCTGCGCCGGCAGTCCCGGTTAGGATAAAACAATAACAGTACAGATTCAGGGAGGAGAGGTGATGCGTTTGCTCCATCGTCTTGGACTATTGAGTGTCGCGGCAGCAATGATGACGGGCCTCGGCGCGGGTGCCCTTTCGGCCGCCGAAACACTGAGAATTTCAAGCTGGATCCCGCCGCATGCGGTCAACAAGGTGATCTTCCCGGCCTGGATCGAAGCGGTCGAGAAAGCGACCGAAGGCCGGGTCACCGGCAAGATCGAATTCGGCCTCGCGCCGCCTCCGGGCCAGATCGACCTGATCGAAGACGGCTCGGCCGATGTCGCCTGGATCTTCCACGGCTACAATCCCGGCCGTTTCGTCACCACCAAGCTGATCGAGGTGCCCGGCCTCGAAGGCGATGCGGAAGCCGCTTCGGTCGCCCACTGGCGCGCTTATGACAAGTTCCTCAAATCCGCCAACGAGCATGAAGGCGTGCGCGTTATCGCGCTGATGACCCACGGGCCGGGCCAGGCGCATATGCGCGACGGCATCGCCAGCCTCGCCGACCTCAACGGCAAGAAGATCCGCATCGGCGGCGGCGTGTCGGCCGATGTCGGCAAGGCGCTCGGCGTGGTCGGCGTGCAGGTGCCGGCGCCCAAGGTCTACGAAACGCTCAGCGGCGGCGTCGCCGACGGCGTGTGGATGCCGATGGAAACCAACAAGAGCCTGCGCCTGTTCGAGGTCGCACCCAACACCATGATCATGCCGGGCGGGCTCTATCGCGGCTCGTTCGCCATCATCATGAGCCAGGCGGCGCTCGACCGGCTGTCTGAGGCGGACCGCAAGGCGGTGCTGTCGACGACCGGTGAAATGCTGAGCCGGACCGCCGGCAAGGCCTGGGCCGATGCCGACGTGGCCGG
>JBPCWF010000447.1:0-7179 GCA_051009775.1 Hyphomicrobiales bacterium
GGATGTAGATGACGCTGCCGGCGACAACAGGGGAAATGTAGATGCCGTCACCGCCAACCGCAGATTGGTTGATGACTTCGCCGGTCTGCACGTTGACGTTGACCATCGCGCCCTTGGACGACACCGCAATCAGGCGGCCGCCCGCAAGCACCGGCCCGCTCCACAGGTGGCCTTCGGGCAATGTGGTCGACCAGCGCACCTTGCCCTGGTCGCGGGTCATTGCAAGCATCGTACGGTCATCGGTGATGACGAACACATAAGGGCCCGCAACCCAAGGGGTCTGCGTGCCGGAGATGTTCTTCGACCAGAGCCGTTCGCCGGATTTCGCGTTGACCGCGATCATGCGGCCGGAATGGCTGATCGCGATCGCCTGGTTGCCCTCGATCACCGGACGGCCGGAGATATCATTGAGGGCGGCCAGCGAACTCAGCGTCCCGGTGCGCGCCAGCGTATCGCCCCAGATCGGGCGTCCGTCGTTCACGTTGAACGCAATGACCTCGCCGGAGGTGTACGGCACGACGACGACCCCGTCATGCACCGCCGGACTGGTGCTCGCCAGAAGCGAGGCGGGCTCCGCAATGCCTTCGAACTTCCACAGCACCGAGCCGTCCTCTGCCGACAGGCAGAACACTTCGTTGGTGAGCGTGGTAACGAACACGCGGCCCTTGGACACTGTCGGCGCCGCGCGGATCGGGCTGTCGAGCTTCCTGCCCCAAAGGAGCTGCCCGCTGTCGGCCTCGAGCGCCATGACATTGCCGAACGCGGTGGTGGTGAATACGAGCCGGCCATCGGAGGCGACGCCGCCGCCATAGCCCTCGTCCTCTTCCTCTTTATCGGGAAACAGCGTCTTGGCCCAGATCCGATTGCCGGACTTGGCGTCGAAGGCGCGCACCGTGGCCCGGGTATCGAGCACGAAAACGCGGCCGTTGCTGACAATCGGGCTCGCGGTCAGGCGGCCCTGGCTGGACGATCCCGTGCCGCCGTCCACCGACCAGAGGCGTTTGATTTCCCGGCCCAGCGCGACATGCTGGAGCACGTTGCTCGGCACGCCGCCCGGCTGCGCCCAATTCGGATTGGTGTAAGCGGCGGGCACCACGACCGGCAGCGAGGAAAGCTCCGGATCCGGCGACGTTTCAGAGCCGGAGGTGATAACCGTCTCGCGCTGGCCCGGCAGGATCGTATCGTCACTGTCGCCGAGACCAAGCTTCTTCTGTGCCGCCTTGTATGCCACGCAGCCCGAGAGCGCGAACGCGAATGCGAGCACAAGAAGCACGCCTTTGGCGCCGACAGGGCCGGTCCAGCGTGAAGACACACTTCTGTTCGGTTGCTCGCTCATCATCACTCGCGATCGGTTCGGGTTTGCGCAGGCTCCCTCGGGATCTGCGGCTGCAGGAGCGTCAGCATGATCTGGGCCCGCTCGCGCAATCCTTTCGGCGCGGAAAGGTCGCCGATGATCTCTGTATAGAGTCGATCGGCCTTTACTACATCGCCGGCCCTGTAGGCGGCAAGGGCGATGATCTCGCGGGCCGCGTTGCGCCAGGGATTGTCCCGGGTGTTCAATGCCGAAACCCGCGCCTCGACGGCGTCCACGGTTTCGCTGTCGACGGCGATCAGTCCGGCCTTGACGCGTGCCAGATCGCGCAGCATCGGATCGACGCCCGTGTCCGCGGCCAAGGCATCGAACGCTTTCACCGCGCCCGCCTTGTCTTGCGACTTGATCAGGGCGGCGGCGGTCTGAAACCTGGCCAGGGCGGCATATCCAGACGGCCCGCCCGATGCCAGCGCGGAGAACACCTTCTGGGCTTCCTCCGACTCGCTCTTGCTCAGATGTTCGATCGCCTTGATGTATTGCGCGCCCGCGCTCTCGGCGACGGAGACCTGATAAGCCTGCCAGCCCTTGATGCCCCCAACCGCAACGACCACGCCGACACAAGCCGAAATCACATAGATTCCATACTTGTCCCACAGTTTCTTAAACTGTTCGTGGCGAATCTCTTCGTCGACTTCGCGGAAGATGGATTCGTCGCTCACGCGTACGCTCCCAGAAGATGGATTACAGAAAACTCAGCTTTGCCCGTCACTTGGCGGGTAAGATAGACCGATGGCCATTTCAAGGCAAATCGGGTTTTTACACATTTGCAGCCGTCCCGGCACATGCGTACGATCGTGCTTAACGCATATCGGGCGCGGTTTTGCAAACCCGATTATCGCTCCCGCTCCATGATGCCGGCCGGACCGCCCGTGCGGACTCAATCCTTCATCTCGTATGTATGCTCCGCAGCCGGAAAGGCGCGGGCGCGGACCTCGGACGCATAGGCCTCGATCGCGCCTTCGATCGCCGCGCCGATCGTGCCGAACTCCTTGACGAATTTCGGCACCCGGGGCGACAGACCGAGCATGTCCTCCATGACCAGGATCTGGCCGTCGCACTCGGCCGACGCACCGATGCCGATGGTCGGGATCGGCACCGCCCTTGTGATGCGCGCGGCGAGCGGCTCGGCGATCGCCTCGAGCACCAGTGCGAAGGCGCCGGCTTCCGCGACCGCCCGGGCGTCTTCCTCCAGCGCCTGCCACTGGTCTTTGGTGCGCCCCTGCGTCTTGAAGCCGCCCATGACGTTGAAGGATTGCGGCGTGAGGCCGATATGGGCCATCACCGGAATGCCGCGTTCGGTCAGGTAACGGATGGTTTCCGCCATGCGACTGCCGCCTTCAAGCTTGATCGCCCCGCACTCGGTCTCCTTGATCACCCGCGCGGCGTTGCGGAATGCCTGGGACGGGCTCTCCTCATAGGACCCGAACGGCATGTCGACCACCACCAGCGCCCGCTTCGCGCCGCGCATGACCGCCCGGCCGTGCATGATCATGAGGTCGAGCGGCACCGGCAGCGTGCTCTCGAAGCCGTGCATCACCATGCCGAGCGAATCGCCGACCAGAAGGAAGTCGACATGGCCATCCGCGATCGCCGCGGTGTGGGCGTGATAGGCGGTGAGCGAGACGATCGGCTCCGCCCCCTTGCGCGCGGTGATGTCGGGCGCGGTCAGGCGCCGGACGGGCTTCTGGACGGACATGGCTTCACCCTTCCCTGTTTGGGGCGAACTCGGTCTTGGTGCGGCGCGAGTATCGCCGTGGTGCGCTGCAATATCAACCGGCTTGACGCCGGCCGGTCAGACGATGACCGGCACGCCAATGACATAGGGGTGGAGGAGGACGACCACGCCATAGACGACCACGCCGCCGATCACCGCATAGAGGTCATGAACCGGCGTGACCTCGACGGTCTTGACGCGGCCCTGTGCGTTGGCGAGCAGGATGTCGAGAACGGCGTAGGCCACGAAGGATCCGAACAGCAGCACGCTGGCCATGTCTCCATTGGCCAGGAGATGGCCGGTGCCCCACAGGATGATGCCGACGAGCATGGGGTGCCGGAGCGTTTTCTTGATGCGGCCTTTGAGGTTGAATGCGGCGAGACAGATGAACGCCGGGAGCACCAGCAGCATGGTCGCGTGGCGGCCCCATGCCGGCGGGTCGTAGGCTGCGACGAAGTCGGCGCGGGTATAGCCCCAGATGATGAGCCCCAAACCGACCGCGGAAACCAGGGAAAAGACGCCCTGATAGCCGTTCTCGCCGAGACGGCCGATGAGCGAGCGCTTGAGCCCGGTCAAGGCGGGCACCAAGTGAATAGTGAAAAAAATGATCAGACCGACGATCAGCAGAGTCATATCGAAAAAACCTCGTTCAAAGTTCTTGACCGCACGGTCAAGAATAATGGGGAAATCTCATTTTATCAATGATCACGCAGGGCTGGAGCAATGGAAGCGGCACCTGAGCCGATTCGCCGCGCCCTCATTTTCTGCCTGAAACGGGGTCGTTTTGCCCTCCAAACACGTTGCAATAATGCAACAAACAGAAAAATTCGTACAAGCCATCGGAGAAACCCTAGCATTCCGCTCCTTGGGGTTGACGATTTGGGATTGACGATTCGGTACCGGTGCAGTCAGATCATTAACGAAACGTAAATCAACCGGGCGCGACCGATTTTCGGGGTTCAGATGCAGGTCGCGCGACCCGGGATTGCTCCAGAGAGGGGAGCAAAGCGAGTTTCCGCTCGGCGGGACGTAGCAGGGGGACACGGCAAGGCCGTACAAACAACGTCCGACTTAACTGTCGGGCGTTGTTTGCTTTTTTGCTCCCACGCGATCGGGCCGGGCGTTATCGGGCGATCAAGGGAGGATCCCCTTCCCGCTCGCGTTCCCGGATGATTTTCACAGTTCCAGCACCAGGTGAGGACGGCCGTCAGACGTCTTTTCCGTCGTCGCGCCCGACCGGTCGACCGTGCAGTTGATGCGCTGCCGAAAGGCTGAAAAGCTATCGAACGTAACGACATCGACGGGTTCGTCGAAATGCAGGGTCAAGCGGTATTTGTCACCTGTCCCCAAAGTGCGGACTGCGATCACGTCACCGGTAAAGGATTGCCCCAGATAGGTTCCGCGCACCCTTTCTCCAAGGCTGACCGGGCTCGCCGGCGGTCGATTTCCAATCGACGCATGGAGCGTGTTCCAATCCTTGAACCCCATTTGATGGGCAAGCAGTTCAAGGGCTCGACTATGGGAGACGGCGGTGCCGCCCGCTTCAAGATCGGCGCGCAGACGTTTGGCTTGTTGCCGTAACGCGGCCAGGGACGGCAGGGATTTGGATCCATTCATCTCTATCCTCATTCAGTTCTGGCATACGGATGATGAATGGTGCTCGCATTGCCATCTCTCCGCATGCAACTGATGTCGGTCGATGAATGTTCCTGGAGGGCTTCACCTGAGCCTTCGCTCGCGAGCGGCGGGTGCCCTTAACCCGCCGCGAGCATATGAACCTGCGCGCCCATGTCAACAACGAGATTGCGGCAGGCGCCGTTGCAGAACTCCACGCCGTCAGGTCGGAGGCTTCGGCCTCCCTGGCATCTCGCTCAAATTGAGCCGAAGCACATAGAGCGCCGCAACCAAAGCCATCGACGACGAGAACAGCATCATTCCGATCAGTGCATAGGCTGCATTCCCGCCGGTCAGGATGGCGCCGGTGATCGAAGTCAGCACCGCCCCTCCCGCGACCGTCAACGCCCCCGACAGTCCCGAAGCACTGCCCGCAAGACGGGGCCGGACCGACAGTGCACCGGCATTGCTGCTTGGCATGGTCAGCCCGTTCCCGAGGCCGACAAAAACGGTCGCACCAAACAGCGAGGCAACATGGACGAACCCGGCCAAATTCAGCGCCAGCCCCGCTGAGAGACCGGCGCAGGCGACAATCCGCCCCGCGATCATCATTGTGGTCAGAGAATATCGCTGTGCGTAACGGCCCGAGAGATAACTGCCCAACATGTAGCCCACCGTGATGGTTCCCATGTAGAATCCCAGAACCGCCGGTGACATGGCGAACAGCGCCTCAGCCACCAGGGGGGCGCCTGCAAGAAACGAGTAAAACGCCCCCGTTGAAAACGCCTTGCAGAGGGCATACCCCCAGAAACGCCGCGACCGGAACAGCTCCGGATAGGCCCTGAACTGCGTCATGAACGTCCGCGACGGAGACCTGTTGGTCTCGCCCAGATCGACCCAGCACAAGCCGAGAACCGCGATGCCCATGGCAAAATAGGTGATGAAGCTCGCGCGCCAGCCAAACAGTTCGTCCAGCGCGCCTCCCAGCATCGGCCCCAACATGGGAGCGACCGCCATCGCCATGCTGACATAGCCGATCAGGCTCGCCGCCTCCCGGGCGGACATCATGTCCCGGATCGCCGCGAACGAGATCGTATAGCCGGAGATGATCGCGCACTGCAGAACCCGAAAGGCGAGGAAAACCCAGATATCGGTTGCCAGCGCACAGACCAGCGACGCCACAATGAAGATCACCAGACACACCAGAAGCACCGGCCGCCGCCCGAACCGGTCCGACAACGGCCCGGCGATGAGCTGCACGACCGCCGTGACCCCGAGATAACCCGCGATCGACAGGCTCACGAGCGCATAATCTGCCTCAAGATCCCTGGTGATATTCGCCAGCGAGGGCAGAAACATGTTCAACGACAGAACCGAAAGCCCGGTGAGCAGCACCAGCGTAATGAACCTGGGCGGAGAGGCTGCCGCGGAGATCATCGGTGACTTTCGGTAGGGGAAGGCCCGGCACGGCAAGCGTTACCATGCAGGGTGCGCGGCTGCAAACTGCCCCCTTCGGCGGACGATCCCGATGGATCGCGGGAGATCTGGAACCACTGGCCCGGACGTTCAGCAGCCCGGCTGTGTTTCCGGTCTTCGCCGAAAGACCGCGACAGTCCCGGTCATTCCCACTTGCGAAGCCGATGATAGCGGCGCGGACAACGATCGGATGTCTGTGTTACTTCAAAAGCTGCAGTGATCCGGTTTATTGGACGGCGTTGGGATGTGGCTGGAAGCCCGACGATTACCTTGCGATATGGAGTATCATGTGAATTTTTTGATGCACATACGAGCCACTGGTATTCCTGCAGGTACTACAACGTGAAAGCGCACGAATGACACACTCGGACGACCACAATCGCGATACACTGTTCCGGCCTCTCGAGCTGCCATGCGGGATAGTCCTGAAAAACCGGATTGCCAAGTCGGCTATGTCGGATTCGCTTGGCGATGGTCGCGGCAATCCAACCGATGCCCAGTTCCGGCTCTACGAACGCTGGGCTGAAGGTGGTCTGGCGGTATCGATTATTGGCGAAGTTCAGGGCAATCCGAACTTTGCGGAAAAGCCCGGCAACCTGGTGCTTCGCCCCGATTCCGACGTTTCCCGGTTCAAGACACTTGCCCAGAGAGGTTCTGTGAATGGGGTTCAGCTATGGCTTCAGCTTGGCCATGCGGGGGCAATGGCTCATCCCCCTATCAGCGACCCGAAAGGACCGAGCGCGATCGATATCCCCGGTCTAACGTGCGCCGCCTTAACGCGAGATGAGGTTCGGAGTCTGCCGATTGAATTCGCCCGAACTGCTCACCTGGCAAAAAGTCTCAACTTCGGTGGCGTCCAGGTCCACGCGGCACATGGATTCCTGCTCAGCCAGTTCCTCTCGCCTTTGTTTAACAGGCGAGACGATGAATACGGCGGGTCTGTCGCGTCGAGGACGCGACTGCTGCTAGAGGTCGTGAGTGAAGTGCGCAGCGCGGTCGGTCC
>JBPCWF010000448.1:0-6185 GCA_051009775.1 Hyphomicrobiales bacterium
CCGTCACGTAGCGCTGGACGGCCTCGTCGGAGAGCACCTCGTCGGGGGCGTCGTTGGCGATGATCTGTCCGTCGTAGAAGGCGAGCACCCGCTGCGAGTAGCGGGTCACGATGTCCATGTCGTGCTCAACGAACAGGATGGTGACGTCGGCCGCGGACAGGACCTCCATGACAAGGTCCATGATCGGGAATTTCTCTTCCGCCGCCACGCCGCTTGTCGGCTCGTCCAGCAGCATGACCCGCGGTGCGCCGGAGATGGCCATGGCGATGTCGAGCAGCTTGCGCACGCCAGCAGACAGCTCGCCCATCAGCCGGTCGCGGTAATCGGCGATCTGGAACCTGTGCAGGATGTCCATGGCCCGTTCGACATCGGCCTGCGCCCGGGCGTCGCGCCAGAAGGACGGCGGCTCGGCGTCGTTGATGCTGAGCGACACAAGCATGTTCTCGAGCACTGACAACTCGGCGCAGAGTTGCGGGATCTGGAACGACCGGCGAATGCCCAGACGCGTGATCTGACGCGGCGACAGCTGGGTGATGTCGTCGCCGTCGAACAGAATATGTCCGCGGTCCGGTTTGACATAGCCGGTGACCATGTTGACGAAGGTCGTCTTACCCGCGCCGTTCGACCCGATCAGGCTCCAGACCGCGCCCTTCGGCACCGCCACCGAGACGTCCTGGGCGGCGGTCACGGCGCCGAACGTCTTGTCGATCGCCTCGGCGACCAGCACGGCCCCGCTCATGACGAGCGCTCCCGGCGTTTCAGCCGCGACAGGAGAGAACCCAGACCGTTGGGCAGAAGCAGGATGACCACGAGCAGGAATATTCCGAGCGACAGCTGCCACGTGTTGGGGAAATAGAGATTGGAGAACGAGCGGACGACCTCGAGCAGGATCGAGCTGATGAACACCGCGCCGATGGAGAAATAGCCGCTCAGGATGGCGACGAAGACGAACTCGCCCGATGTGGTCCAGTAGGAGAATTCGGGATCGACGTGACCGATGGCAAGCCCCGCGACGACACCGCCGATGCCGCCCAGGACGGCGGCAATGGTGTAGCTCACGGCGATCTCGGAGCGCACGGAGGCGCCGAGATATTCGACCCGGAGTTCATTGTCCCGGATCGCGAGCGCGATCAGCCCGTGTTCGGAGTTGAAGAAGACCCGGGTCAGGCCGCCGGCGACGACGACGATGGCGGAGGTGAACAGGTAGAGCGCAAAACCGAGCGCCCGGCCCTCCGGCGCATAACCGAGGAATGTCGGCGCCGACACGTTGAGCCCGTCGGTGCCGCCGAGCACCGACATCTTGGACAGCGATCCGTAGAGGATCATCGACAGAGACAGCGTCAGCATGGCGAAGAAGATGCCGCGATAGGTCGCAAGCAACGGACCGAACACCGCCGCGACGATGCCGGCGGCGAGGATGCCGAGCACGCTCAGGAGGAAGATGTCCGAGATGCCGGTCCAGTTCGCCATGAGGCCTGAGACATAGGCGCCGATGCAGAAATAGAGCCCCTGGCCGAAGGACACGAGGCCCGCGCGCATCAGACAGACGATGCCGAGCGCCACGAGCCCCTTGGCGAAGGCGATGGTGGTGAGGAACATGGCCCATTCGGGCAGCACGAGGCCGATAACGATCAGCAGCCCCAGGGCGACCGCGCAGGCAACGGGAACGGATCGCAGCGCCGTCATATCTTCCTCGCCTCCGCCTTGCGGAACAGGCCCTCCGGCCGGAACACCAGAACGGCGGCCATGACCAGATAGATGATGAACAGCTCCGCCTCGGGCAGGAGATGGACCGAGGCCGCGCGCGCAAGGCCGACGAACAGCGCGCCGATCGCCGCCCCTTCGATCGAGCCCAGACCGCCGATGATCACCACCGCGAAGGCGATGATGATGACATTGACGCCGATGCCGGGCGAGACCGAGATCATCGGCGCGGTGAGCGCCCCGCCCAGGGCGGCGAGAAACACGCCGATCATGAACGACACCATGAACACCCGGTCGACATTGACGCCCATGGTCTGGCTCATTTCGCGGTCGTGGATCACGGCCAGCACCACCTTGCCCCGGCGCGTGCGGTTGAGGACGAACCAGACCGCGAGCCCGAACGCGATGGCGACCGCGATAACCAGGAAATCATAAGCGACATAGAACAAAGGCCCGAGTTCGACATTGCCGAGCAGGGCATAAGGTTCGGACACGAAGAGCGGCGTGACGCCCCAGATCAGCTTCATGACGTCTTCCAGAATGAGAAACACGCCGTAGGTCACGAGCACCACGATGACATGGTCGCGGTCGTAGAAATGCCTGAGCAACCCGCGCTCGAGCAGTGGCCCGAGCACCACGGCGACCAGGGCCGCGCCGGCGACCATGGCCACATAGCTGCCCAGGGGGAACACGTCGCCGCCAAGGGCGAAATAGGCGCCGACCGCGCTTGCGGTCGCATAGGCGCCGATCGCATAGAGCGAGCCATGCGCCAGGTTGAGGATGTTCAGAACACCGAACACCAGGGTAAGGCCGACGGAGACGATGAACAGCCAGGCGCCGTAGATCAGGCCGTCAACCAGAATGAACGCGAGCAGTTCCATCAGCCCCTTTCGCGGTCGCCGTTATTATCGCGTGAACCGCCCGCCACCGGTGGCGGCAGGCGGTTCAAACCGTAGCGTCTAGCGGCGTTTCGCCGTTACTCGCATTTCGCTCCGGGGAACCCGGCCTTGATCCAGTCGACGGCCTTGACGCCGTTCGGCGGGTTCACGCATTCGGCACCGTAATACTCGATGTCGATCAGCGTCATCTTGCCGGCATCCTTGTCCCACTTGGTGGTGCCGATGGCGTTGGGCTGAATGGCCTGATGGCCGTCGCCCAGAACCATCTTGATCTTGCCGGACGGGGCTTCCCATTCCAGGCCCTTCATGGCGGCGGCCAGCTCTTCGTCATTGGGCTTCTTGCCGCCATTGGCTGCCATGGCCTTCTCGACCGCGGTCTTGAGACCGAGGATACCCTGCCACATGCGGAACGGCGCCTGGACGGGGAAGGTCTTGTATTCCTTCTCGTAGGCGTCCCACAGCACGTTGGTGAGCGCCGTCGCCTTGGGCTTGGCGGCCAGGCCGTTCATGCCGCGCGCGCCGATGATCACGCCGTCCGGCATCTTGTTGCCGAGCTGCGGAATGACATGGTCGCCGGCGGCAAGGGCCACCTGGCTGCGGTCGAACAGGCCGCGGGGGCCTGCCTGCAGGACGAAGGCCTGAAGGTCGCCGCCCCAGAGGCTCGAGTGCACGACATCGGCCTTCTCGCGGATCAGTGCGGAGATTTCCGTGCCGTACTGGCCGGCGAAAATCTTCGGGAACAGAGCCGTCTTCTTCTTCGACGCGGGGCTCAGGTTGGACATGGAGGCGACGAAGTCGGCCCATGAGTCCTGTCCCCAGGCATAGTCCTGGTTGATGCCGGCGAAGGAGTCGGCCTTGATGCCGCGGGACTTCATGTACTTTGCCAGCGAAATGTTATCCATCGCCGCATGGGACGCGGTGCGGAAAACGTAAGTGTAGGAGCCTTCCTCGAAGACCCGCGGCGTGCCGCAGTCATAGAGGATGGTGAAGGCTTTCAATTCGTCGGCAACCGGCGGGATCGCAAGGCAGTCGCCCGAACTGACATAGCCCAGAACCGTGTCGACCTTCTCACGCTGCACCAGATTGCGGAATTCCTGCACCTGTTTGGTGGCGCCGCCGGCCTCGTCGACCGGAATGGCTTCGATGGTCATGCCGCCGAAGCCCTTCTTGTCATAGGGCGCGGGCAATACGCCGCCCTTGTTCAGCATGTCGATCATCAGCTTGCCGCCGTTCCACGCCGGAACGCCGAAGCTTTCCGCGGCACCGCCGGACAGGAAGGTGACCACGCCGATCTTGAAGGTTTCTTCCGCCTTCGCCGTGCCGAGAACCGACACGCCCATCATCGCCGCGGCCGCCAGCAGGCTCGTGGCGGTTGTTTCGGCGACCCGTCGCCATCGTTTGATACTCATCAGACTTCCTCCCTGGTTTTCGAGTTTTTCTGTTCGTTTGCGGTCCTGTATCGCCCTGGCGTCAGCCGTCCCGGAGAGCGCTGTGCTGTTCCATTGTCTCAGTGAATGCTCGTGACGTGGCAGGGTGATGTGCAGAAGCTTGCCGCTCCACTCCTCCAATTCCCGGGTTCGTTCCGCCCGAGTTGCTGCACGGACAGTAGGTTAGTTGCTCAAGCCCGGTCAAGGCAGGGCCGCCGGACACATACATGGTTCGCCGGACGCGCCCGAAGCGCAAGCCACTTCTCCGCGTGGTGGAATGAATTTTGGCTCCGGATGCTAATGCAGTAGATTTGCAGACCACGGGGGGTCTGTGAGCACAGATCACCGCCATGGACGCGTTTGGGAGGACGCATGCCGCTTGAGATCACGTATTCGCCGGCGCTGGTGATTGCGTCGCTCGCGGTTGCCATCATGGCCGCGTTCACCAGCCTGCGCCTGACGTCCAATCTTCGCGACCTGCCCGCGGCACGGCGCAAGGCGCGGGTCGCACAGGCGGCCTTTGCGCTTGGCGGCGGCATCTGGTCGATGCACTTCGTCGGCATGCTGGCAGTCGAGTTGCCGATCACCATCGCCTATCACCCGCTGCAGACCCTGGCCTCGGCGCTGATCGCGGTGCTGGTCACCGGAAGCGCGCTCCTGTCGCTCCATTTCGGCATGCGGACCCAATCCAAGATCATCACCGCCGGCATCGTCACCGGCCTCGGCATCGTCGCCATGCACTATGTCGGCATGAGTGCGATCTCGACCAACTGTATCGTCTCCTACAGCCCCTACGGGGTGCTGATCGCGGTCGGGCTCGGCATCGTCGCTTCGATCGCGGCCATGGAGCTCGCCTATGGCACACGCTCCCTGATCGCCACGATTTCAGGCGCCATCGTGCTGGGCCTGGCGATCTCGGCGATGCACTACTCGGCCATGTTCTACACAATGTTCAGCCTCGGGCCGGAGACCGCGGCGATCCCGACGCCCTATCTCAGCACCGACAGTCTGGCGCTCATCGTCGCCGCTTCGTCCTTCGTGACCTGCGGCCTGTTCCTGCTGTCGGCGGTTCCGGGCGACGATGCTCAACGGGTCCGGGACAGTGGCACCGAAGTGTCCGGAACAGCAGAACCCGGCGATGCGCAGCCGCCAGGCACCGGACGCGGCACGGCGTCCGTTTCTCTGTCGCGGGCATCGACGCACAAGAGCGACATCGGAGGCGGCGAACTGCCGGCCCGCATCCCCTATGAACGGGACAAGACGATCCGCTTTCTGGCGCCGAGCGCGATCCTCGCGGCTCAGGCCGACGGGCACTACACCCAGCTGCTCAACGGCCGGGAAGTGCTGTTCTGCCCGTGGTCGATCTCACGGCTGGAGGAAGCGCTCGACCGCGGCGCTTTCGTGCGCACGCACCGCAGCTTCATCGTCAACCGCAATCATATCAACGGCTTCCGCCGCGACGGCGACAAGGCCTATTGCCTGGTCGGCGACGACGAAGACCTCGAGATTCCCGTCAGCCGGGGCCGGATCGCGGAACTCCGCGAGCTCCTGGACATCGCCTGAGCGCGGCTGCACTTCGTGCGCGTCATCCGCATTTCGTGAATTCCACGAGTATTCCGTGCGCCCGGCGCTCAACGCCACCTAATCGCCCGCGTTAGCCTACACTCATACGGTATGAGACCGTCTGGACTGGAGGAAGCTTATGATACCCGGGGCCTTTGATTACCATCGCCCGAAAACCGTCGACGAAGCCGTCGGCCTGTTGTCGTCGCTGGGCGACGACGCGACCGTCGTTGCCGGCGGCCACAGCCTGATCCCGATGATGAAACTGCGCCTGGCGGTGCCGGAACACCTGATCGACCTGCAGGATATCGCGGCGCTGAGCTTCATCGAGATTTCCGGCGGCACGATCAGGCTTGGCGCCATGACCACCCAGGCGGAGGTCATCGCCTCGGACGCCCTGAACGAGACCTGCCCGCTGCTGCGCGAGACGGCGCTCCAGATCGCCGACCCGCAGATCCGCAACATCGGCACCATCTGCGGCAATGCGGCGAACGGCGATCCGGGCAACGACATTCCCGCGGTCATGCAGACGCTCGATGCGGTTTACGAACTTTCCGGCCCGGACGGCGCACGCGAGATCGCGGCGCGGGAC
>JBPCWF010000449.1:0-7312 GCA_051009775.1 Hyphomicrobiales bacterium
TTTGTGAAGGCGTTCGGCCTCACCTGGTTTGAATGACGCCGCCCAACACGATATGACGGCATCGAACGGAACGGAGACGGCACATGAAGAGAATTTTCCTCGCGGCGGGCGTGGTCGCCATCATGTCGGGTTCCGTGCTCGCCGCGCCGGGAACGCATTGCGGGCCCGGTGAAACGGTGTGGTTCAACGCGGCCCTGGACGGCTCGTCGAAAACGGTATCGATTTGCGGATCGTCGAAACTCGATGGTGGCGACGCGTGGCTTCAGTACCGTTTCGGCCGGCCGGGCCGGGTTGAGCTTGCCTTTCCGGAGAAGCCTGCCGGGAATATGTCCGCCTTCACCTACCGGCGCTATACCCGTCCGGGCACGACCTATCTCAAGTTCGACTTCAAGAACGGCGGCTATACCTACGCCATTCTCGAAGGGTTCGATGATCAGGCCGACACGCCGTCGTCCGCCACGTTGCGCGTCACCCGTGACAGCGACGGGACCGAAGTGGCCAACCACGATCTGAACATGTCGACCGAGCCGCTCAACATCATGCGGCTGGAATACAAGGTGACAACGAAACCTTTCGACGAGTAGCGCGTCAGCGGCGACTGTCCGGAAGTATGACCCTCGCTCTAATCCACTGTGCCGCGCAGACCCAGTAGTTCCGGAGCCGGCGCGGGAGAAGGCGGGAGCAGGGACGAGGGACACGACCGTTCCGCCGGTGCGGGATCCGGCGCCACCGCCCGTGGTGACGGAGGCTTGGTGTCAGCCGGGTATGGGCGTGCCCCGGCCTGAGGGGGCGGAGCAACCGGTGTGCGCTGAAACGGACCATCAGGCTCAGTGGAATATGTTTCCGGCTGCACGGACCGCGCGAACGGTCTTGGCGGCGGCGCACTCGGCGGTTCAGGTGGCGCGTCCACACGGACCGGCACCGGATATCTCGCGGGCGTCTCGTAGATCGCCACCAGCCCCCAGATCGCACCCATGAGGAAGTAGAAATGGCGCCAGTGATCGCTGTCGACGATCAGGCCTTCGAGCGCCAGTCCGGCGAAACTCGCCACCAGGACGACAATGACGCCCGCAAGCGGCGTCTTGCGGTTGAGCAGTCCCATGCCCCGCACAAGTGTGGCGCCGACGATCGTCAGATAGACAAAGCCGCCGCCCCATCCACCGATCACGAACTGAAACAGGTAGACGTTGTGCGGCTGCTCGAACCATTCGGGCAGGAAACCGTGAGACCCGAGCCCCAGCGGATAGTCGAGCACCTTCGCGGCGGTCAGAAGCTGGCCGGCGAAACGGCCGGACGCCGAGCTGTCATAGTCCTGGATGCGGAAACGCTGTGCGAACAGGTCGCCGACGCTGTCCAGCCCGAGCAGGGACAGAAGCGCGAAGGTCAGCACACCACCGGCCAGGATCGTGAAGGCGATCAGGCGCCCATTGAAGCGGCGGTCTTCGACGAATACCAGCCACAGCATGACGGCGATCAGCGCGGAAACGGCGAAATGCGCCCAGCCGCCGCGGGAAAAGCTCAGAAACAGGCCGAGCACCAGTATGAGCAGTATCGCCAGATTGATCAGCGACCAGAAGGCCGAACGCGATGCGGCGTGATAGACGCAGTAAAGCGCCGGCGGCACGAGGAACGGCGCCAGAACATTGGGGTCCTTGAAGGTGCCCTTGGCGCGGCCGTAGAGGGTGAAGGCGTCCGAATAGGAGCCGAGCAGGTCGAAATAGCCTGCAATGCCGGTAAGTGCCGCGAGCAGGGCGGCAAAGACCCATCCGTTCATCAGCGCGGTCAGCGCGCGCTCCCCGTAGCGGTAGATGAAACACGCGACGAACAGCGCTACGGCCACCAGAAGGCCGGTGATCTGAACGTGACGAATGGAGCCCTGATAGTGCTCCGCCGTGCTCGACTGGCTCGTGCCGATCAGGCCGAACAGCAGGAATCCGCCGAGCAGAAGGATCAGGAACACCAGGCGTTTGGGCACTCTCAGTCCGAAGAACATGGAGAGCGAGAACAGGGCGATGAAGGCGAGATCGAACGGCGCCGGCTCCCTGATGACGAAGAAGCTCGACGCCATCAGGAGCCAGAAACAAGCGATGATCAAACTGTCGCGATCAGTCCCCCCACGGGCCCCGACTGCCGCAATTGAGTTCAATATGCGTTCTCCGTATTGAGCAGCGCGTAAGGCGTCATGCACAGGATGTAGAGGTCGAACATGACCGACCAGTTCTCGATGTAGTAGAGATCGTGTTCGACGCGGCGTTCGATCTTTACCGTGGTATCGGTTTCGCCGCGCCAGCCTCTGATCTGGGCCCAGCCGGTGATCCCCGGCTTGACCTTATGACGCGCGAAATAGCCGTCAACCACGTCGGTGTAGAGCCGGTCTGCGGCCTTGGCCATGGTGGCGTGCGGGCGCGGGCCGACCAGTGACAGATCGCCCTTGAGAACGTTGAACAGCTGCGGCAGCTCGTCGAGGCTGGTTTTGCGGATAAACCGGCCGACGCGGGTCACCCGCGGATCGTCCTTGGTCACCAGCTTGGACGCCGATGCATCCGCCTGGTCGATATACATGGAGCGGAACTTGTAAACCTCGATCAGCTCGTTGTTGAATCCGTAGCGCTTCTGCTTGAAGAACACCGGGCCCCGGCTGTCCAGCTTGATCGCAAGCGCGACCAGCGCCATTACGGGCGCGGCCAGCACCAGGGCGGCCGCGGAGACGAACCGGTCTTCGGCGTCCTTGATGATCGAATCCCAACCGCTCAACGGTTTGTCGAAGACATCGAAGAACGGCACGCTGCCGATGAAGGAATAGGCACGCGGCCGGAACCTGAGCCTGTTGGTGTGCGCGCTCAGGCGGATGTCGACCGGCAGCACCCAGAGTTTCCTGAGCACTTCGAGCAGCCGGTTCTCCGCGGTGATCGGCAGGGACACGATCAGCATGTCGACCCGCCGGTTGCGAGCGAACTCCACCAGCTGAGACAGGTCGCCCAGCTTCGGATAACCATTGATTGTTGCGGGCGAGCGGTGGTCGCTGCGGTCGTCGAAAATGCCGACGATGGAGACGTCCGTATCGGGCGAACCCTCAAGCGCGTCGATCAGTTCCGCCGTGCGCGGCCCGCCGCCGACGATCACCGCCGCGCGGTCGAGCCGGCCGTCCGTGTTCCACTTGCGCACCAGTCCGCAGACCAGGAACCGTAGCGATATCAGCGCGGCCACACCAATGGTGTACCAGCTCAGCAACCAGACCCGCGAATAGACATCGCCCAGTTTGGTGAAGAACACGACCGCGGTGAACACGGCGAAGACGGCGGTCCACGCCATCACCACCCGGGCGGCCTGTTCCGCCACCCGCAGAAGCGAATGGATGGTGTAGAGGCCGAATGCCTGAAACACGATCGGCACGACGCCCGCCAGAATCAGGATCGGGCCGGCATACTGCGCCAGTCCGGCCATGATGCCGTCGCTGACATAGATCGCCCAGATGTCGAAGCCGACCAGGGCAATGACCAATGCCTCAAGCGTGCGTACGGAGCCGAGCACGATCGACGGCGAGATCCAGCCATCCTCTTTCGGATCGGCCGTTTTGACGGCAGGAACGATTTCGCGCCCATCTGTGCCCGCGTCCAGCGACGCCACGACCTCCGCCGACGCCAGCGCTTGTTTTGTGGGTTCTTGGTTGCGCATGTATCCTGCGATCCAGGGCCTGTTGACATGAAACGTTAATACGGTGTTACCGCAATCGAGCCATGCAAGTGCCGAGCCACGGACCGAAGCCATGCGCACTGTGGGATAAACAGGGTTAACTAAGTGTTACTTTGCGGGCGTGGCGGGCGCCGAACGCGTGGTGCCGGCCGGCGCCGCGGTACCGGCTTTGGCGGTGTAGAACTCGATCACCGAGCGAACCATGGCGGAGACGGTGAACCTGGAGGCGAGGTCTATGGCGAGATCCCGCGCCTCGGCCTGCAGGGGTGCAGGGTCCGCAAGGGCCCTGTCCAGTGCGGATACAAGTGCGGCGGCGTCTCCGGCGGGCAGGAGGCTGTCGCCGTGGGAGCCGAAGATCTCGGGAATGCCGCCGACGCGGGTGGCGAGGGTCGGTTTTGCCGCGGCAAGCGCCTCGAGCACGATATAGGGCAGGGATTCGGCGCGCGACGGCACCACGAGGATGCGCCCGAGCGCGAAGGCCTCGCGCGCGGGCCGTGGCGCCATAAAGCGCACCGCCGTGCCGAGCCCCAGTTGCAGCGCCTTGTCCTTGAAGGTTTCCGCATCCGGTCCGTCGCCGACGATCACCGCCGTGACGTCGCGGGTCTGGCGCAGGCTGTGCAGCGCATCCAGCAGCACGTCCACGCCCTTGAGCGCGCGCAGTTCGCCAATGAACAGGAGATCGGCCGCATCCGGGCGCGCTGCAACGGCGGCAAACTCGTGCGGCGCCAGGCCGTTGTGGATGACCCGCGCCTCGCATCGCGGCGCGCCGACCTTGCGGCGGTAGACGTCGAACCCGTACTGGCTCTCGAAGATCAGGCCGCCGGTGAACCGGCCGAGCAGCCGTTCGAGCCTGAGGAACGCGAAGCCCGACCAGGTGTCCGCCGAATAGTGCAGGCTGCCGCCGTGGGGCGTGTAATAGGCGCCCGTGCCGCGCGCGGCGGCGGCGAAACGCGCATAGGCGCCGCCTTTGGCGCCATGGCCGTGAATGATGTCGGCGTTCTGCTGCGCGCACCACATCCTGACCCGAAGCGCCGCCTTGATGTCACCGGGCGTAACCTGGCGGTGCATGGCGATCCGCTTGATGCCCAGCGCGCAGGATGGGCCGATCGCGTCAAGCGCACCGTCCGTCAGGGCGTCGCCGGTTCCCGATGCGCAGATAATGCCGACGTCGCAGCCGGCCTCCGCCTGACCGCGCGCGAGATCGCAGACATGTCTGAACAGCCCCCCCACCGGCGCGCGCAGGCAATGGATGATCCGCATCGGCCTAGAACCACCTCTCGCGGATATAGATGGTATCGCCCGGAAGCACCGCGGCGGTCGGCGAAAGCTTCATGGTCATGGGGCCGGTTTCGGTTTGCCGGGTCACGATGACCTGGCCCTGATCGGCCCGCGGCGTGTAGCCGCCGCCGACGGCGACGGCCTTTTGAATGGTCATGCCGCCGACATAGGGAAACTGCCCGGCGGTGCGCACTTCGCCCAGAATGAAGAACGGCCGGAAGGAGATGACCTCGACGGCGACATCCGGATTGCGCAGGAAATCCTTTCTGAGTCTCGCTTCGATCAGCCGTTCGATCTGCGGCGTCGACAGTCCCCCGATCTTGACGAATGACAGGAGCGGCATGGAGATCCGTCCGAGGCCGTCGATGTTGTATTCGCCCGTCAGGTCCGTCTGGCCGAACACGGTGATCCGCAGCCTGTCGCCGCCGCCGACCTTGTAGCCCGAGAGATACGTGCTGACATCCGCCGCGGAGGGATGTGCGCCGGCCCCGTCACTGTCGCTGGCGGCGCTGAGCTGGTGCACTTTCGGGGTCCAGCCCAGCTCCTCTCCGGCCGGCGCGGGCGTGTAGAACTCATTCCACCCCGGCCAGCCACCGGTACAGGCGCCGAGAAACAGGCAAAGGAACACTCCGATTACTGACCTGGCACACGTCACGGACACTACTCTCTACAGTTGTACGGCACTAACACCGAGCAATACTGAGTTTTGGTCAAGAAACCCTTAACCGGCAGTGCCATTTTGGGGCGGTGTTAAGGGATTGGTTACAGATCGCGGCGCAATGTCTTAACCGGATAAATGGGGCGATTCTCTCGAAGATATAAACCCAGAGTAGCATGAGCCAATCCCACACATTCGACGCGACCGGCTATCATGGCGCAGGTCCATCGGCGGCGTCCGCCCACGCCGACGGCATCAGCATGTGGAACGTGATTCACGGGATCTGGGCGCGCAAGCTGCTCTTCGTGGCCGTTTTCGGCTTCACCATGCTGGCGGTGGTCTATTATCTGGCCACGGTCAAGGCGAGCTACACGCCGCAGACGCGGCTGCTGGTCGAGAACACCGAGAACGCGTTCACGCGGCCGCAATCGTCAAGCAACCAGCGCGTCACGGTGGATCAGAACGAAGTCGTGAGCCAGGTCCAGGTGCTCCTGTCCTCGGACCTCGCGCGCAAGGTCATCAAGGATCTCGACCTGGCGCGGTATGCCGACTTCAGGTCGGCCGCGGCCGAGGACAGCTCGGGGCTGTCGAACCTGTTCGGCCTGATCGGCCAGTCGACCCCGCCATCGCGCGAAACCGTGGAGCAACGCCTGCTCGACAGGTACTTCAAGCGCCTCAGCGTCTATCCGGTCACCCAGTCCCGGGTCATCGTCATTGAGTTCACGGCATCGGATCCGGCCGTCGCCGCAAAGGTCGCCAACACGATCGCCGCCACCTATGTGCAGGCGACGCGCGAGGTCAAATACAGCGCCGCCAAGTCCGCCATGACGTGGCTGGCGGGAGAGATCGGGCGCCTGCGACAGACGGTTGCGATCTCCGAGGCCGCGGTCGAGGAGTTCCGCGCCCGCAAGGGACTGTTCAGGACCGACCGCACCACGCTGAACGCCCAGGAACTCGCCGGCGTCAACAGCCAGATCATCCTGGCCTCGGCCGCCAGGTCGGAGGCGCAGGCGCGGGCCCGGTCGATCCGCGATCTCCTGAAAAAACACGGCGGCATCGGCAGCTCTTCGGACGTTCTGAGGTCCACCGTCATTCAGCGGTTGCGCGAGCAGCAGGTCACCCTGCAGCGAACCTATGCCGACCTCCAGACGACCTACCTGCCGAGCCATCCGCGCATGCAGCGCCTGCAGGCGGAGATCGACGATTTCAGCCGGCAGATCCGCTCCGAGGCCCTGAAGGTCGTCAAGGGTCTGGAAAACGAGGCCCGGGTGCAGGGCGCACGTGAAGCCTCCCTGCGGGCGAGCCTGTCGACGCTCAAGGCCAAGGCATCGACCAGCAACCAGGACGAGATCACGCTGCGCGCCATGGAGCGCGAGGCCGAGGCCAACCGCAGTCTGCTGCAGACGTTCCTGCAGCGGTTCACCGAGGCGAGCGCGCGCCAGGACATCGCTTCACTGCCCGCCGGCGCGCGCATCATCTCGCGCGCCCAGACGCTGGGCAAGCCGACCTTCCCGAAAATCAAGCCTCTGTTCATGATGGGACTGGGCGGTGCGTTTCTTCTGGCGCTCCTGGTCGTCTTCGCCGCCGAGGTGCTGTCGGCGAAGGAGCCGGGGGCGCCGGTACAAACACTGATGCGGCGCAAACCGGTATTCGAGGCGCCCACGGCACCGGTGGCGCCCCAAC
>JBPCWF010000450.1:0-3926 GCA_051009775.1 Hyphomicrobiales bacterium
TTCACCGCCTCGGTAATGCCCAGAACCGTCTCCGCGGCGCCAAGCACCAGACGGCCGTCCGGCGCCATGAGGCCGACAATGCGTTCCAGAACGTCCTTCTTGGTCTGCTGGTCGAAATAGATCAGCACGTTGCGGCAAAACACGATATCGAACCGCCCCAGATGGTCGAACGGCTCCAGCAGGTTGAGCTTGCGGTAATCGACCATGGCGCGGACACCGGCATCGATCTGCCACATCTCGCCGATCTGCGTGAAATACTTGACCAGCATGGTGATCGGCATGCCGCGCTGCACCTCGAACTGGCTGTACATGCCGACCTTGGCCTTCTCCAGCACCTCGCCGCTCAGGTCCGTCGCAACGATTTCAATGCGCCAGTTGACCAGCCGGTCCGCCATTTCCTTCAGGATCATCGCCAGGGAATAGGGTTCCTGGCCGGTCGAGCACGCCGCGCACCATATCCTCAACTTTCTGCCGGTCGAACGCGCATCCAGGAAGGCCGGCATCATGTCGTCGCGAAACAGATCGAACGGCGACTTGTCCCTGAAGAAGAACGACTCGTTCGTGGTCATGGCCTCGGTGACCTCGGCCTGCAGGTCTTCGCTGCCGGGTTCACGCAGTGCGGCGACCAGGTCGCCGAGCGATGCCATTCCGCTCTCGCGGACGATCGGCATAAGCCGGCTTTCGAGCAGATATTCCTTGCCCGGCGCCAGAACCAGACCCGAACGGCCTTTCAGCATCTCGCCGACGAACGCGTAGTCGATCGGGTTCATCGCACCACCCCACTGATCGCACGGACGACCCGCGGGCCGATCTCGGACAACGGCAGAACCGCGCAGCATGCACCTGCCGCCACCGCCGAACCGGGCATGCCCCAGACGACACTGGTCTCCCGGTCCTGCGCCAGGACATTGCCGCCGGCGTCCGCGATCGCGCTTGCGCCGGCGCGGCCGTCGCTGCCCATTCCGGTCAGAACGACCCCGAGCACCGTCGGCCCGAACACGTGGACCGCGGAGTGAAACGTCGGATCGACGGCCGGCTTGCAGAAATTGACCGGCGGGCCGTCATCGAGCCGGACACGAGCCCCGCCGCCGGCGGGTTCCAGGATCAGATGCTTGCCGCCCGGCGCGATATAGATATGGCCCGGCTTGATCGTCTCGCCGTCTTCGGCCTCCTTGCAGGGCCGGCCGCAATTCTTCGAAATATGGTCAGCCAGGATGGTTGTGAACATCGGCGGCATATGCTGTGCGATCACGACGGGCACATGGTCGATCGATCCGGCGATCGCCTCCGTGACCGTGAACAGAGCCTGCGGCCCACCCGTGGAGCTGCCGATCACGACCACCCTCGGGGCCACCGGGGTCTGGTGTCGCAAGGAGACCTGAGCGCCCTCGTCGCCCTCTTGCCGTTCCGCGGCATCACGGCCTAAGCCGCCTGCCCGGAGACGTTGCGAAGGGGCATGCGTCAGAGGCCTTGCCTCACGCCCGATCGCCAGCACCTTTTCACACAGGGAGCGGCGGAATTCCTCCGACGTGCTTACGCCACGATTGGTTTCCGGCTTCGGAACATAGTCGGCGGCGCCGAGAGACAATGCGCGCAGGCTGATTTCGGCGTTTCGCGCGGTCAGGGTCGAGGCCATGATCACTTTCAGATCGGGCTTTGCCTCCAGCAGCTTGGGCAAGGCGGTCAACCCGTCCATTTCCGGCATCTCGACGTCCAGCAGCACGACATCCGGATCGCTCTTGACGACATCCCTGACCGCAAGCCAACCGTTGCCATGCGAAGCGACCACGTCGATTCCGGGCACCTCGCGCAGCCAGCGCGAAACCAGGCCGCGCACGACCGCGGAATCGTCGACCACCATGACACGAATGTCTTCGGCCGGCTTCAGCGCGGAGCGTTCAGCAGCGACGGTAGCGCCAAGTGACATTTGGCGGGGCCTCCGGATCGGTGTTCTCGGGTGCGGGGATCAGATGAGGCCGACTTGCTGAAACTTTGCCTCGATGATCTCTTTGTCGAACGGCTTCATGATGTACTCATTGGCGCCCGCGCCAAGTGCCGTCGTGATGTGGCTGATGTCGTTTTCTGTGGTGCAGAACACGACCACCGGCTGTTCGCCGCCATACTCGTTGCGCAAGGCCGTCAGGAACTCCAGACCATCCATGACCGGCATGTTCCAGTCGAGAAGGATGGCATCGGGCATGTTGCGCTTGCAGTGGTCGAGGGCTTCCTGCCCGTCGACCGCCTCGACCGTATCGAATTCCATTTCCTGCAGTATTCTGCACGCGACTTTGCGGATAACCGCGCTGTCGTCGACCACCAGACACTCTTTCATCGCTCAGCCTTTCGAAACGTTACTCACCTGAAACAGACCGCAACCGCCGGACTCGCGATCACGCGACGGCCTGCTCCTGTTTTCGCCCGCCGCACAACACCCGATCCACCGCAAGCACGACCAGCAGTTCGCCGTCCAGCTGGTAGATGCCGGTAGCCACCGCGCTCCAGCTCGGATTGAGATTGACCGGATTGGGCTCGATCGCGCCTTTCTCCAGACGCAGGACCTCGCCGACCGAGTCCACGATCAGGCCATAGGACTCGCCGTGATGCTGAATGCCGATCGCCATACAGCCGTCGTCGTAACGGTCATCCAGATTAAGGCGTCTGCGCATGTTGATGGCGGTTACGATACGGCCGCGAAGATTGAGCACGCCCGCGATCTCGGGGCTCGACAGCGGCACCTCCGTGATACCGGTCGGCGCGAAGACGTCTTCGACCTCGAGGATCGGCAGGCCGAACAGCTGTCCCGCGATGCGCACCGTGACGAACTCGACAAGCGAGGTGCCCGATGTTCCGGTGTTGCCGCTTGCCGCGTTCATGCCGCCGCCTCGACCGGTTGAACCGTCTGCTTCAGCACATCAATCAGGCCTTCGCGGTCGAACTTGCCGACATAATCGGCAAAATTCGCCCGACGCGCGCGCTCGATCAGGTCGGACGAGGGCCGTGAGGACAGGGCGATGATCGGCGTGTTCGCCCATTTGGTGTCGGACGCCACGGCCTCGGCGAAGGCGAAGCCGTCCATATCCGGCATTTCGATATCGCTGACGATGACGTCGAAGCAAGTGCCGTTGTCGCGCAGCTTCAAGGCGTCGACCGCCGAAGCGACCGCGGTGACCGTGAACCCGCCGGCCGACAGGACCGGCGCCAGCATGTCGCGGAAGAACGGGCTGTCGTCGACCAGCAGCACCCGCCTGACGGTCGGGCCGGAGCCGGCCGATCCCCGGGAGAACCAGTCGTCGAACACCTGCATCAGGTAATGACCGACATCGATGATTTCGGTTGCCCGGCCTGCGATCACGGCTGACCCGATCATGTCCGCACGGTCGGTTGCGATTTCGATATCGAGCCGTTCCTCGACAATGTCGACGATCTCGTCGATCACCAGCCCCATGACCTGGTCCTGGTCGGCAAACACCAGAACCGGCTGCACGCCTTCGGTTCCGGGGCCCGCGTCCTGGACACGGACCAGCGGCATCAGCCTGCCGCGATACTGCACCAGTTCGCTTCCGTTGCTCAGTTCGATGTCGGCGGCATCGATCTCCTCCAGACGCGTGATCAGAGACAGCGGTACCGCCTTGGGCTCGCTCGATCCGGCACGGAACACCAGCATGGGAACCGCCTTGTCGGAAACATCCAGAGCCGCGTCGACATCATCTTCATCGCGGGCCGCCTCGGTCGACACCCTGCCGCAGACCGCCTGCGCGATGCCGTTCGGATCGACGATCATCACGACACTGCCGTCGCCGAGAATGGTGTTGCCGGAGAACATGGCGATGTCGCGCAGCATGGAGGCCAACGGCTTGACGACGATCTCCTCGGTATCGAACACGTTGTCGACGACGATCCCGAATTTTTCCGGTCCGACCTGGATC
>JBPCWF010000451.1:0-8784 GCA_051009775.1 Hyphomicrobiales bacterium
CACCTCCACCGAACTTTCACAGCTGCTGCGGTCCGCCAGCGGCGAGTTCGACGACGCCAATGCCGAACTGGTCAAGAGCCTCGACCAGACCAGCGAGAAGATCACCCAGCGGCTGCGCGACACCGGCACCGAGTTCACCACCATGCTGCGCGGCGCCAGCGGCGAGTTCTCGGACGCCAACGCGGAGCTGGCGCGCCATCTCGCCCGCACCAGCGCCAAGCTTACCCAGCAGCTGCGCGATGTCGGCGGCGAGATGACCGAACTCCTGCAGTCGAGCAGCGGCGAGATCGTCTACCAGATGAAAGAGGCGTCCCGCGAGGTCACCGCGCAGGTCCAGAAGACCGGCACCGAGCTGACCCAGCATGTCGAGATCTCGGGCGGCGCCGTAGCCGCAAAACTGCTGAGCGCCAGCGGCGAGTTCGTCCAGAACCTGGACCGGGCCCGCGAGCAGGTGTTCGAGTATCTCGCCACCGCCTCGAGCGAGATGACCGACCGGGTCGAGCACACCACGTCGCGGGTGTTCTCAAAGCTCAAGGAAGCCAATTCCGAGATGAGCGAGCGGCTGGAGCAGACCAGCAGCCGCCTGTTCGCGCGCCTCGACCAGGCCTCGAGCGAGATGAACAACCGGCTCGACAACACGTCGAGCGAGATCACCCACAAGCTCAACGACACCAGCGCCGAAGTGTTCGAACGCATCGGCGAGGCCGGCATGGAGATGAGCCGGCAGCTGACCGAGCGCAGCGCCGAGATCGTCGACCGGATGACCTCGACCACGGGCGCCATCACGACCCAGCTGTCGGAGACGGGCGAGCTGTTGTTCGGCCAGATGGAAGCGACCAGCCAGCAGGTCGCCACGGCCATGGAGAGCACCGGCGTGGAGATTCTAGGGCGGTTCGACTCGACCACTTCCCAGATCTCCCACACGCTCGACCGGGCCGGCACGGAACTGTTCACCAAGCTCGACACCACGACCCAGGAGCTGGGCTCGCGGCTGGACGAAGCGAGCGCCCATCTCACCGGCCGCCTCGACTCGACCAGCACCAGGCTCGCCGACGCGCTGGAGCAGACCGGATCCCACCTGTTCACCCGGCTCGACGAGACCGCGCAGGTGCTTGGCGACCGGCTGGACGATGCCAGCAACCAGGTCGCCACACGCCTCATGTCGACCAACAAGCAGTTCGTCGAGAACCTCGAGGGCGCGGGCAGCCAGCTGTCCGAGCATCTCGACGATGCCGCCGACCGGATCGGCAAGCGGCTCGAGCAGTCGAGCGAGCACATGTCGGGCTGGCTGGAGAACACCTCGAGCAAGATCTCCGAGCGTCTCGACGGCGTCAGCACGCAGCTTGAGACCAGCGTCAACGGCGTCAATCAGGAGATGGAGCGGGTGCTGATGAGCCGCGAGGGCTCGCTCAACGACCTTGTCGAACGCCTGACCACGAAGTCGGAGGATGTCGACTCCCTGATGCGCAGCTATGTCGGCCTGATCGAGGACTCGCTCAACTCCGCGGAAACTCGCGCTAGTGCGGTGGCTTCGCTGCTGTCGGACAATGTCGGCAAGACGACGGAGATCCTTCAGACCGAGCTCAGCCGGCTGGAGGACACCGCGGGCGATCACGTCCAGGACGTCGCCGAACGCCTGCGCGAGCGCTATGAGGAAGCCATGGCCGCCATGCGCGAGATACTCGAGACCACCAGCCGGTCGTTCAACGAGAGCGCCGGCGAAATGCGCACGGTGGCGCAGGACGTGACCCGCGAACTGGACTCCGCGCGCTCCGAATTCAAGAACACCATGTTCGACCTGCCCAACGAGACCCGCGAGAACGCGGACGCGATGCGCAAGGTGGTGTCCGATCAGATCAGCGCGCTGACGTCCCTGGCCGAAGTCGTTCGCAAGCACGGCGCCACGATCGACGTGTCCGGTCCGGGCATCTCCGAGGCCGAGGCGCCGCGCAAGACGAGCAGCAGCAGCGCAGGCTCAGGCGCGGCGGCACGCGACAGCAGCACCAGAGCCGCGCCTGCGCGCGAAACCAAGGCGCCGCCGCCCCGCGCACCGCAGCCGGCACCGGCCAAAGAGCCGCCGGCGGCCGCCAAACCGCGCACGACCAGCGCCAAGCCGGCCGCGCGTGCGGAGAAGTGGGCCCTGCCCGATCTGCTCAAGACGGCCGCCAGAGGCGACGACAAGACGTTGCCCGCGCTGTCGGAGAACGTGGTGGAGTTCAAGGGGCGCACCTCCAAGCGGCCCGGTTCGCCGGACATCCCGCGCTCTGCCCTGCACATCGTCGAGAGCCTCAATTCGCTGTCGGTCGATCTGGCGCGCACGCTCGATCACGACAACCACGCGGAATTGTGGGAACGCTACAAGAAGGGTGAGCGAAACGTCTTCACCCGGCGGCTCTACAGCCTGCGCAGCCAGAAGCTGTTCGAAGGGATCGTCAAGCGCTACCGCCAGGAGCCGGAGTTCCGGTCCGATGTCGATCGCTACATCAAGGACTTCGAGCGTCTTCTGGATACGGTGTCTGAAAAAGACCGCGACAACACGATGGTGGATTCCTATCTGTCGTCCGAAACCGGCAAGGTCTATCTGATGCTGGCGCACGCAAGCGGGCGAATTAACTAGATCGCCGCTATGGCCATCTGATAACAGATGGCCGAAGCTCAGGCAGTTCGAAGGCCGCCCCACCTGAGTGTCCGGGCGGCCTTCTCTTTATGCCCGTCGAGCGCGCAATGACGAGGCTCCAAACGGGAGGCGCATATGGAAATCGAGCACCCCTATCTCCTGTTCCTTGGCGACGTGCCGGATCAGCTGGGGGCGAAAACCGCCCAGGGCATTGTCGACTGGCGGCCGAACTGGTGCCTGGGCCAGTTGCGCCTGGAGGGCTGCAATGCCGATCTTGGCATTGCCGACATGACCATTGCCGATGCGGTCGCGGCGGGTGCCCGAACCATGATCGTCGGGGTCGTCAATGCTGGTGGCGTTCTGCCGGAGCACTGGATCGATACGATCACGGCCGCCCTCGAAGCCGGTCTCGACGTCGCCACCGGACTGCACATCCGCCTCGCCTCCATTCCGCTGATCGCCGAAACGGCTAAGGCTCACGGCCGCACGCTCTACGACGTGCGCTTCTCAAACGAGACCTTTGCCACCGGCAAGGGCCAAAAACGGACCGGCCGGCGGATCCTGACCGTCGGCACCGATTGCTCCGCCGGCAAGAAATACACCGCCCTGGCGCTGGAACGGGAGATGCGGGCGCGCGGCCTCGATGCCGACTTCCGGGCCACCGGCCAGACCGGCATCTTCATCTCCGGCCGCGGCGTCTCGATCGATGCCGTGGTCGCGGATTTCATCTCCGGCGCGGCCGAATGGATTTCACCCGACAACGAGGCCGACCACTGGGACGTCATCGAGGGACAGGGGTCGCTGTTTCATCCCTCCTTTGCCGGCGTCACGCTCGGCCTGCTGCACGGTTCCCAGCCGGACGCCTTCGTGGTGTGCCACGAGCCGACCCGGACAAAGATGCGCAATGTCGATCATTCCCTGCCCTCGATTGCCCAGGTGATCGAACGGGTCGTGCTGATGGGCGCTCTTACCAACCCCGACATCCAGTGCGTCGGGATTGCGGTCAACACGGCGGCTCTGGGCGAGGACGAGGCAGAGACTTATCTGGCCGGGCTGACGCAGGAGCATGGCCTGCCGGCTGCGGACCCGATGCGCGGCGGCGTCGGCGCGATAGTCGACGAGCTGATCAAGCGCTTTGCGTAGCTGAGAGCATAACCAATGTCCCGCACTCTCAAGGTCGAGCAGGAATCCTGGCCGGTCGCCGGCAGCTTCAGGATATCCCGCGGCGCCAAGACCGAGGCCGAGGTGGTGGTCGTTGAAATTGCGCAAGGCGGCGCCCACGGACGCGGTGAATGCGTGCCCTATGCCCGTTACGGCGAGACAGTCGCGGGCGTCATGGCCGGGATCACGCGGCATGCGGATGCAATCGCGGCCGGAATAGGCCGCGCGGACCTTCAGTTCCTGATGCCGCCGGGCGCGGCGCGGAACGCAGTCGACTGCGCATTATGGGATCTCGAGGCCAAGCAAAAGGGCACCAGAGCATGGCAGCTCGCCGGCATCGACCGCATGGAACCGGCGACCACCGCTTACACGCTCAGCCTCGCTGCACCCGAGGCCATGGCGGAGGCGGCACGGACGGCGGCCGACCGGCCGCTGATCAAGATCAAGCTCGGCCAGGACGGCGATGAGGAACGCCTCCGCGCGATCCGCGAAGCCGCGCCCAGGTCACAGCTGATCATCGACGCCAATGAAGGCTGGGCCGCGGACCGGATCGAGCCCTTGTTCGCACTCTGCGCAGAAGTCGGTGTCACCCTGATCGAACAGCCCCTGCCCGCCGAGAACGACACTCTGCTGGCCGACATCGCCCATCCGGTGCCGGTCTGCGCCGACGAGGCGGTTCACGGGCTCGACAGCCTGGATGGGATCGCCGGGCGCTATGACGCCATCAACATCAAGCTCGACAAGACCGGCGGGCTGACCGAGGCGCTGGCGCTGTGCAAAGCGGCTGAGGAGCGCGATCTCGACATCATGGTCGGCTGCATGCTGGCGACCTCCCTTGCCATGGCGCCGGCCATGATCGTGGCGCAGCACGCCTCCGTGGTCGATCTGGACGGTCCTTTGCTGCTGGCCCGCGACCGTGAGTCGGGCATCACCTTCGATGGCAGCGTCATGCACCCGCCGCCGCCCGAACTGTGGGGCTGAACGTCAGGCACTGGTCACCAGTCTTCCGCCGTTCCAGCGGCGCAGCAATACTGCGCCGAGGATTGCGCCCAGCGCTCCGAAGACCGCCATGACGAGATAGCCGTGGCCGCCATACTGGGCGTAGAGCGTGCCGGAGGCCGCCATCACCACCGCCATGACGATGCCGCCCGAGAATGCGCCATAGACGCCCTGGGCGGTGGCATGGTAGTCGGCCGGGGCCGCCCGGGCGATGAAATGCATGGCGCCCAGATGGGCCGCGCCGAATGTCAGGCCGTGGCCGGCCTGGATGACAAACAGCCATTCGACGCCCGGATCGAAGGCGGTCAGCGTCCAGCGCACCAGGGCGCCCAGACCGCCCGCGACGATCAGCCCGACCGGCCCGATCGCCGTGACGGCGCGGCGCGAGACCATGAACAGGATCACTTCGGCGATGACGCCGAGCGACCACAAGGCCCCGATCACGCCGTCGTCTATGCCGAGCGACTGCCAGTGCAAGGTGCCGAAGCCGTAGTAGAAAGCGTGGCTCGCCTGGATCAGGCTCGCGGCGCCGAGAAAGGTCAGGAACAGGGGATTGCCGACCACCGGCAGCACGTTGGCGAAGCGGATGCGGCCCTTCGCCGTCCCGGCCCCGGGCGCGGCGGAACGGGTGTCCCCGGGCAAGGCAAGAGACGCTGCGGTCATGAGCGCGTAGGATCCGACCAGCATCCAGAGCACGCTGCCGGGATCTGCGCTTTTCAGCACATAGCCGCCGCCGATACTGCCCAGGATGAACGTCAGAGAACCCCACAGGCGCGTCCTGCCGTAGTCGGCGCGGCCCGCTTCGCTCTCGGCGACCGTCAGGGTTTCGATCAGGGGCAGGATCGGTGTCCAGACCGCGGACGCCACCGTCGCCACGATCACGATGGCGACGAAACCCTCCACCACGGCGAGGAGACACAGGCTTGCCAAGGCCGCCGCCGAAAGCGCGATGAGAAGGCCCCGGCGGCTCTGCGTCCGGTCGGCCAGGAACGAAAACCATGGGCCGGAGCCGATGCGCACCGCCATCTGGCATGCCAGGACGACACTGATCTCGCCCGCATCAAGCCCCTGCGCGCGCAGCCACACCGGGAAGAACGGCAGATAGACGCCAAGGCCGAGAAACAGGGCCCCATAGAAGATGCTGAGGCGCAGGCTGAGCGTGTTTTCGGTGTTTTCAGCGTCTTCGGACTGGACCACCCGCTCCGCCGCCTGCCCATAAGTGGTTGGATTTGAGCGTCATCTAAACAAATCGCTAACCAATTACCAGAATATTAAGGGTGTGATTCGAACCAGCCCGCGATCGACAGACGCATTGCGTGCCAAGCTGAATTGACGACACCATGAGCAACGACCTAAAACCGCTCTCCGAGGCCGACTATGACGCGATAGAAGAGGCCGTTCTGGAGACGTCGCGCGGGCGCTGGTTCCTCACCGAATATGCCAGGCGCAACCGCAACGCGGACACCACCTTGTTGCTCGATGCGATCGGCAAGCTTGAGCGTTCGATCGACACCCAGACCTCGTCCGCCGCGGCAGGCTCGTTCGACCAGATCCGTTTCGACATCGTCGAGATGGCCGCCGCCATCGCGCAGACCAAGCGCGAAATCGCCAGCATCAAACCGGAAGGCGAGGACCAGGGCCACGTCTCGGTCGCGACCGAAGAGCTCGATGCCATCGTCGGCTCGACGGAGACCGCGACGCAGGAAATCCTGGGGGCCGCCGAACGCATTCAGGAGCTCGCCTGGGGCATGCGCGAAGACGGTGTGCGGGACGATCTGTGCGAGCAGCTCGACAAGCTGGTGACCGGGATCTACACCTCCTGCTCGTTCCAGGACCTGACCGGCCAGCGCATTTCCAAGGTCGTTTCCGTGCTGCTGTACCTGGAAGAGCGGCTGGAAACGATGCGCCAGATCTGGGGCGACGAGGACACCGCCGCGCTCGACCCGCCCGCGTCCGAGGGCGCGCACCCGGAAACCCGCCTTTTGAACGGCCCGCAGTCCGCCGGCAACGGCCTCGATCAAGACGGTATCGATCTGATGATCGACGACGAAGAGCAGGGAACCGAAGCGGCGCACGAGACCGAACCGCAATTCGGGGACGAC
Source organism: Hyphomicrobiales bacterium (assembly GCA_051009775.1). Classification (GTDB taxonomy): domain Bacteria; phylum Pseudomonadota; class Alphaproteobacteria; order Rhizobiales; family JAJFHB01; genus JBPCWF01. The sequence goes on from JBPCWF010000451.1 coordinate 6,880, forward strand.
CGGGCGTCGGCAAAGGGCACCGGCCTGGAGATCAACGCGGACCTGGATGATGGCGAGGAGATCGTGTTTGCCGAAGAGGACGCCGACGACGACGGCGCGCTCGCCCTGGAAGCCGCCGAAGAGGTCGTGACACTCACCATCGACGATGACGACTTCGCGATGCCGTCACAACAGGCAGGCGATCCGGGATACGAGATGGAGTTTGACGCTTCCGCCGAGGCGGCGCAGCCGTCGGACATGGACGACGATTTCCTGCCCGAGAGCTTCGACGGCGACGAGGATGAGGCCGAAGGCGACGGTCATATCATCATGGTGCGCAAATCGCTCGAGGGCGAGCGTGCCGGCCAGTCCGACTGGCGCGAGGCGGACAACCCGCCGGATGCAACGGACGCAGATGCCGATGCGGCCGACACGGGCCCCCTGTCCGCCGAAGAGCTCAGCGACAAAGACAAGGCCGCCCTGTTCTCCTGAACGCCCTGACCGCGGTCTTCAGAACGCTTCCAGGATCGTGGAATACTGTCCGGCATCCACATTGCCGCCGGAGAGCACGATCCCGATCGTCCGGCCGGCCGCGTCCACCTTGCCCGACAACACCGCGGCCAGACCCACCGCACCGCCCGGCTCCACCACCAGCTTCAGCTCCCGAAACGCATAGGCAACCGCCGCGCGCACCTCGTCGTCGCTGACCACGAAGCCGCCTTTCAGGCAGCGGCGGTTGATCTCGAAGGTGATCTCGCCCGGTTGCGGCGAGAGCAGGGCATCGCAGATCGATCCGGTCTGGGCACTGTTCACTTCACGCGCGCCGGAGCGCAGGGACCGGGCGTGGTCGTCAAAGCCCTCCGGTTCGACCACGAACACGCCGGTCGACGGCGACAGCGCCTCGAACGCCAGGTTTATGCCCCCGACCAGTCCGCCGCCGCTGCACGGCACCAGCAGGAGATCGAGCGACAGGCCCCGGTCCGCGGCATCCTGCGCCAGTTCCAGGCCCACGGTCCCCTGCCCGGCAATGATGTCCGGGTCGTCATAGGACGGCACCAGAACACTGCCGCGTTCCGCCGCAATCGCTTCCGCGATCGCCTGACGGTCCTCCGTGGCCCGGTCATAGGCCACCACGGTCGCGCCGTAGCCCTCGGTGTTGGCGCGCTTGATCGCCGGCGCATCGTCCGGCATGACGATAACGGCAGGCAGACCCTTGAGCTGCGCAGCCGCGGCCACGCCCTGCGCGTGATTGCCGGACGAGAACGCCACCACGCCGCCCGGGCAGGTCTCGGGGCTCAACTGCGAAATCCGGTTATAGGCGCCGCGAAACTTGAACGAGCCGGTTCGCTGCAGCAGTTCCGGCTTGATCACTATCCGGGTGCCGGCGCGCGCGTTGAGGTTCTCGTATTCGAGCAACGACGTCCGGCGTGCGGCACCGGCAATCCGTTCGGCCGCCCGGTTGACGTCATCGAATGTCGGTACCCTGTGCGGCATGTCCGAAGCCTCGCGGTTGCCTCCATGTGAAGGGCAAGTGTTCTAAACCCTATCCGGCCGATTTGGAACCGTCTGGTGGGCCTTAACGGCGTCCAGCAGACGTGAAAAGCCGGTCAAATGGTTCCATGTGAAGGAACGATGCCCTAGGAGATCACTGCTCCGTGGATGTAGTCTCGCGCACGGAATGCCGAACGGTGAATGCGAGGCATGTATGCACGTCCTTAGTCTCCTGCCACGGACACGGGCATCAGCAGCTCGGTCGATCCATCACCGGACAAGGAGCAACAACAGAACATGAAATGGCGATTGGCAGCAGTGGCTGTGGCCACGGTGATCGGGGCGTCGCCCGTGGCGGCAACGGGGGTCGGCGAAGGCTGTGACACCAGGGAGGGTCGGGCCGGCGGGCAGTTGTCCTGCGACTCCGGTTTGATT
>JBPCWF010000452.1:0-3646 GCA_051009775.1 Hyphomicrobiales bacterium
CGATCATCCAGGAACGGATCGGCGACGCGCCGCTCTACATAACCTTCGATCTCGACTGCCTCGACGCCACCGTGGCGCCCGCCGTCTCCAATCTGGAGCCCGGGTGCCAGGGCTTCGGCATCGACGAGGCGGTCAAGCTTCTGCAGGCGGTCCGAGGCAAGGACATCATCGGCGGCGATGTGGTCTGCCTGATGCCGACCAAGGACCAGCCGAACAACATCACGTCCATGGTGGCCGCATCCGTCATGTTCGAAATGATCAGCCTGATCGCCGACCGGATCGGCGCCAAGTAGTCACCGGGCGCGAGGCCCGGAGCAGGTTTTAGGAAGGGTAAGAATGATGGCGGGTAAGTATCTGAAAAAGGCGGAGAAATCGCCAACGACCGACAGCGCGGACACCGCCCGCGTCGTCGCCGGCATCCTGGCCGAGATCGAGGCGGAGGGCGAGGACTGCACGCGCCGCTATGCCGAGAAGTTCGACAGCTGGACCGGCGACATCGTCGTCACCCGCGAGACCATCGACGCCGCCGCGCGCAGCCTGCCGGAGACGCTGAAGGAAGACATCCAGTTCGCCCGCGACCGGGTCACCCGTTTCGCCAAGGCCCAGCGCGACAGCATGTCGGAGATCGAAATCGAACTGTCGGACGGCCTCATCGCCGGCCAGAAGCTGATCCCGGTTTCCGCCGCCGGCTGCTATGTGCCGGGCGGCCGCTACGCCCATGTCGCCTCCGCCATCATGAGCGTCGGCACGGCCTCCGTCGCAGGCGTCGACCACGTCACCGTCTGCTCTCCGCCCAAGCCCGGCGTCGGCGTGCACCCGGCGATCCTCTACACCGCCGACCTGTGCGGCGCCGACACGATCATGGCGCTTGGCGGCGTGCAGGCGATCGCCGCCATGGCGTTCGGCCATTTCACCGGCCGTGCCGCGGACATCCTCGTCGGCCCCGGCAACCGCTTTGTCGCCGAGGCAAAACGGCTTCTGTTCGGCCGGGTCGGCATCGACATGTTCGCAGGCCCGACCGAGATCGCCATCATCGCCGACCGGACGGCGGATGCCGAACTTGTCGCCACCGATCTGGTGAGCCAGTGCGAGCACGGCCCCGACTCGCCGGCCTGGCTGATCGCGCTCGATGCCGGGTTTGCCGACGAAGTCGCCGCCCTGATGCCTGAAATGATCGCGAAGCTGCCGGAGCCCGCGCGCGGCTATGCCGAAGCCGCCTGGCGCGACTTCGGCGAGATCGTTTTGTGCGCCAGCCGCGAGGAAGCCGTGCAGATCAGCGACGCCTATGCGGCCGAGCATCTCGAAGTCCACGCGGGCGATCTCGACTGGTGGCTCGATAACCTGCGCAATTACGGTTCCGTGTTCCTCGGCGAGGAGACCACGGTCGCGTTCGGCGACAAGTGTTCCGGCACCAATCATGTGCTGCCGACCAAGGGCGCGGCGCGCTATACCGGCGGCCTGAGCGTCGCCAAGTTCATCAAAACCGTGACCTACCAGCGCATGAGCCGTGAGGCCAACCGCATGGTCGCCCCGGTCGCGGCGCGAATATCGCGGGTCGAAGGCATGGAGGGTCATGCCCGCACATCGGACGAACGGCTGGCGAAGTATTTTCCCGACGAAGCGTTCGACCTGGCCCATGACGGGCCCGCCGCCTGACCGCATTTGCGCTCGGTGAGACGAGACGCTAACAAACGTCTCACCACAACGCAGGATGCATGACGCCATGAACGCAACGGTCAGGCTGCTCCCAACGCTGCTCGTGAGCATTGCCCTGCTCGTTCTGCTGTCGGCAGGATCGATATTCGTCCTCAACCTGGTGACCAATCAGGCAATCGTCTCCGAACTGGTCAGCCGCAACGTCCGGCAAAGCCTCGACGGCCTTGACCTGGTGCTGCGGGATCACCTGGACCCGGCACGGTTTCAGGCGGATTTCATCGCCGATGCCATCCACTCAGGCGATCTGGAATTCAGCCAGCCCGACAAACTCGCCGAATTCACCCTCGGATCCATGGCCGCCGCCCCTCAGATCATCGGCCTGATCGTGGCCGGCCCGGATGGAAACGCCGTGGCGGTGCGCCGCGAGCCGTCGGGAGCACTCTATCGCGAAGCGCTCTCCATCAAAGGCGACGCCCAGCTTGAACGCATGGCCTCGGAAGTCAGATTGCAAAGGGATCCGTACTGGGGGGCGCCGCTCCACCGCGAGGATTCAAATGTCACACTGATGAACCTGCGGGTGCCGATCTGGCGCAAGGACGACTATCTGGGTTTCGTCGCCGTCGGCATATCGGTTCAAGAGCTCTCGGAACTCGCGTCCAACCTGAGCGACCCGCCCCGCTCCACGGTGTTCGTGCTTTACGGTCCCGACAAGGTGCTGGCCCATATGTTCCTGGCCCTCGGTCCCGAAGGGCTCACGGCCGACAAGCCGTTGCTCGGCACCGAAGAGGTCATCGACATCGTGCTCAATCATTTGAATGACGCCAAGCCGTTCCAGATGCACGGGTTCGAGCCGCCGGAAGGGACCGATGTGCTCGAGCTGGAGGCCGGCGGCACACGATACTTCGTGATCCGCAAGACGGTGTCCGACTATGGCGATACGCCGCTTCTGATCGGCGCCTACAGTGTCGCCGCGGCCGTCGACGCGCCCTTGCGGGCGATGTACCGCACGATCGTCATCGGCGCCGGCCTTGTTGCGTTTGCAATTTTTCTGGCCGTCCTGATCAGCCGCATGATCAGCCGGCCGGTTCGCGAAACATCGGACAGTGCCGCGGCCATCGCGTCGCTGGATTTCGACAGCGTCGCCCCACTGCGGCAGAGCCGCATCAAGGAGATCGACGATCTCGCCACATCGTTCAACGCCATGCTCGGCGGGCTGAAATCCTTCGGGCGCTATGTTCCCCGCGCCCTGGTGCAGCGGCTGATCCGCGAGAACCGGGTCGGGGCGGGAACCGAGGAACGTGACCTCACCGTGATGTTCACCGACATCGCCGGTTTCACGTCGACCTGCGAAGCGATGAGCCCGGCGGAAGTTGCCGACTTCATCAACCACCATCTTAACCTAGTCTCGGAATGCATCGCGCGCGAAGGCGGCACCGTCGACAAGTATATCGGCGATGCCGTCATGGCGTTCTGGGGCGCGCCCGACAGCATGGACGACGCGCCGGTCCGGGCGGCACGGGCCGCGACTGCGATCCAGAACGCGCTTGCCGCCGACAATGAAGAACGCGCGCACGCCGGACTGCCGCGGGTGCGCATCCGCATCGGCATTCATTCGGGCCCGCTCATTGTCGGCGATATCGGCGCCCCGAACCGGATCAACTACACGGTCGTCGGAGATGTGGTGAACACGGCGCAACGGCTCGAATCTCTGGGCAAGGAGATTGACCCGGAGGCGGAGGCCATCGTTCTGGTCAGCCAGACGACAAGGGACCTGCTCGACGGCACGTTCACCCCGACGCAGGTCGGCCGCTTCAGGATGAAGGGAAAGGAGCAGGAGACCGAGGTCTACCGCCTGGTCACCTGACGCCAAACCCGTTTCCGGGCAAGCCGGCCTAAGCTTCCTTCATCTAGAGCATCGTTCCTTCATATGGGATCATTTGACCGGCTTTTCGCGTCTGCTGGCGAGGCAAGGTCCACGCCGTGGTCCGGG
>JBPCWF010000453.1:0-2534 GCA_051009775.1 Hyphomicrobiales bacterium
AATCAAGGACCTGCGCGATCCCGACCGGATCGGAAACCCGGTAGGTGAAACTGCCCTGGATCGAGATGTCCTGGAAGTTGGCGGTGGTCTCGGTAAAAATGAACGGCGCGTCCGTGCTCACCGTCGGCACGACCGCAATCGAGGACACCACGGGGCTGTACCAGAGGTTCAGGCCTGCGCCTTCCACGGCGACACGTCCGTCCCTGAACTTGATAACGTGGCTGTTGGGCGCCCCCTTGAAATAGCGGATCAACATGGCTGGTCTCCAAATTTGACTGTTCGGCTGTAATTCCGTATCTTAAGTGTAATATATACACTAACTAGTTCGTGTTTTCAAGACACTAAGTGGGCCATGAGCGAATCTGGTAAATATCCGGTTGTCGCCGTCACTACGGACATCGTGGTTTTCTCGATCCTGGAGAGTCGGCTGAACGTGCTCCTGATCGAGCGCGGGCGGGAGCCATATGCCGGTCAGTGGGCGTTGCCCGGAGGCTTCATTCACCCGGACGAGGGACTGGAAGACTGTGCGCGCCGCGAGCTTGAGGAAGAGACCGGCATCGCCGGGATCTATCTGGAGCAGCTCTACAGTTTCGGCGCGCCGGAGCGCGATCCGCGCGGGCGGGTCGTCACCGTCGCCTATTTCGCCCTGGTGCCGCGCGACCGGGTCTCGCCGCGCGGCGGCTCGGACGCCAGGCGGGCGGAATGGTTCGCGCTCGACGACATGCCGCGGCTGGCCTTCGATCATGACCGGATCGTCGCGGCGGCGCATCAGCGCCTGATCGCCAAACTCGGCTATTCGACCATCGCCTTTCAGCTCCTGCCGCAGGAGTTCACCCTGAGCGAGGTCCAGAGCGTCCATGAGATCATTCGCGGTGAGCGTCTGGACAAACGCAACTTCCGCAAATCGATCCTGGCCCTGGGCGTGCTCCACGAGACCGGGCGGAAGCGCGCCGAGGGCTCGCACCGCCCGGCCATGCTGTACGCGCTTGCGAAACCCGGTACGGTGGTGGTGATCAGGTGATGCGCGTATTGCGGCTGTATTCAGGCCCGGTTCCGGGGCATTATGCGGATCCGTGCCCGGTGAGTAAGGAGTAGGACATGGCCGATCTGTTGCGTTGGTTTGCTTTTTTGACCCTTGTCATGGCCGCAGTGGCCGTGACGCCGTCGAAGGCGGAAAACACTCTCCTGAAGGATGTCGGGCAGGTGCCGGTGAGCGTCCATCAGGTCATGACGGGCGGCCACTGGAGCGCCGATGGGGCGGAAGGGGCCTATCGTGCCGTCGTCGCTTCGGTGGGCTCCGAGCACGTCAAGCACCAGATCTACCTGCAATGGCTCACACTCGACGCCGAGAATGGCGCCTACACCGTGACGCGGACCACTTCGGTCGACGAGATCAATGCCGATCATGGCTATGTTCTGGACGCGCACATGGAGTTCACCATCGAGGGCCAGTTCAGGGTCCACCTGAGGGCCCGAGCACGCGGCGCGAAGGCGGACGACAATTTCATCATCGTCGCCAAGCCGGCCGGCGGCTACACCGTGACGGAGGTGAACTAGACGAGCGACGGGTTCACAAGGGAGGAAACCATGACGGACCATGTCTACAAGACGATCAAGGTGACCGGCTCGTCGGCCAAGAGTATCGAGGATGCGGTCACAAAGGCGATCACCAAGGCGTCGGAGACGCTGCACGGGCTGAGATGGTTCGAGGTCTGCGGCATCAGGGGCTCCGTGGAGGATGGCGCGCCGGTGTGGCAGGTGACCGTTGAAATCGGGTTCACGCTCGAGGACTGAGGGAGCCGTGCGTTTGGGCCAATGGGCACGTCGCATGGCGCACTGCGCGGCGGTTCTCGCCTTTCTCTGGCAGGGTGGTGCGGCACGGGCGGCGCAGCCGGTCGAGCTTGAACTCGTGCTGGCGATCGATGTGTCGTCAAGCGTCGATGCGCGCGAGTTCCGCCTGCAGATGCACGGGCTGGCGCAGGCGTTCCGGCATCCGGGCGTGGCCGGCGCGATCGAAAGCGCGGGCGATCTGGGGATTGCCGTCACCCTGGTGCAATGGTCCGGCAACCGCATGCACCTGACCTCGGTCGACTGGACGGTTCTGCGCGACGCCGGCGCGGCCCGGGCTTTTGCCGCGGCGGTCGACCGGGCGCCGCGGCTCCTGAAAGGGTTCACCGGGCTCGGCGCCGCCATCCGCTATTCCCTGAAGATGATCGAGGAAAACGCCTTCGAAGGCCGTCGCAAGGTGATCGACATTTCGGGCGACGGCACGTCGAGCGGGCTCAGGCCCGACGGAGAGCGCGACCGGGCGGTCCGGCGCGGCGCCACGATCAACGGCGTCGCCATTCTCAACCAGGACCCGGACCTGGCGGAACTGGGCCTGCGCGACTATTACGCCCAACACGTCATCGGCGGCGACAACGCTTGCCTGATGACGGCCAGGGATTTTTCGGATTTTGCAGTCGTGATCCGCCGCAAGCTGATCCGCGAGATCACCGGCCCCGGCCTGGCGCGGCTTGAGACCGTGGGCCCGG
>JBPCWF010000454.1:0-3736 GCA_051009775.1 Hyphomicrobiales bacterium
GGTGAGCCGCCCCCACCAGGCTTGCGGCCGGACCGGAGAGGATCGTCTCGATCGGCTTGACCATGGCCATGTCGGCCGGGATCAGCGCGCCGTCGCCGCGCACCACCATGAGCGGGGCATCGATGCCGCGGGCCGCGAACAGCTCGCCCGCCGCGGTGATCAGATGGTGGATCAGGTTGATCAACCGGGCGTTGAGCACGGAGGTGAGCCCGCGCCTCGGGCCGTCGAGCTTGCTTGACAGCTCGTGGCCGCAGGTGACCGGCCGGCCGGTGAACTCGAGGATCATGTCGCGCGCGGCGGTCTCATGCTCCGGATTGCGCACGGCGAACTGGGCGGCCACCGCATAGCCGGACACCTGGCCTTCGAGCGCGACGAGTTCGGATTCCAGCCTGGCGCGGTCGAGCTCCGCGACCCGCTCGCCATGGGCGTCGTGGCCGCCAGCGAGCACGATGACCGGGTCGTCCTTGAGCGCCTGCGCCAGGTCGGCCCGGGTCAGGGCCCGCTCGTCGAACCCGATCAGCACCAGGCAGACCCGTCCGCCCTGACCCTCGACCACCGCGTTTGTCGCAAGTGTGGTCGACAGCGACACCAGGGCAATTTCTTCGGGCTGCGTGTCCTGGCCGGCCAGCACCGCGTCGAGCGCATTGCCGATGCCGACCGCCAGATCGTGGCGTGTGGTCAGCGCCTTGGCGGTGGCGATAACGCCCTCGTCCTCGTCGAACAGCACGGCATCCGTATAGGTGCCGCCGGTGTCGATGCCGAGCAGAACCGGCATTGATCGCTCCTCGTCTCGCGCCAGGTCACTGGGCCGCATAGATAGCCATGGTTCGGCGGTTTGGGAAGACGTCACGTGCGGCTGCGGCCGCCCGTTCTGCTTTACCGTTGGTTAAGTGCGTCTTGGTAAACTGCTTTTAGAGGTAGGTCTGTTCAAAGGTGGGACCTGAGGGTATGCGTAAAGTAAACATGTTCCGGCCAGCGGTCGGAGTAATCGTACTGGGGCTTTCTGCACTCGTATTGCCGGGATGCTCCTATGACATTGCGAGCCTCTACAGAGGCGAAGAGAAAACGGCGGCGAATGGCCAGACGAAAGTCAACGGCAACGGTCAGATGCACACCGGAGCGATCACAACCGCGAACACCGGCGGCCACATCACGGTCATGCATGGTGACACGCTTTATGCGATTTCGCGGCGTTACGGGGTCGGCTGGCAGGATCTGGCCGCGGTCAACCATATCGCGGCGCCGTACGATATTTCAGCGGGTCAGACCCTGGTCTTGCCGACGGTCCGGTGACATCCCAGATACTGGGCTGTCATTGAATCGACCGATTTTGGCGGCACGACCACCTGGTTTGGTTCCTGTAGCCAGAGAAGGGGGTGCGGCCCATGGCCAAGTATCGTAAGAAACCGGTCGTCGTCTATGCCGATCAGTGGTTTCCCGGCGAGCCGTTGGAAGGCGTCCGGGAACAGCCGTCGGACGCCGGTATGATCGGCGTCATTGCGACCGACGAAGGCGAAATGATCGCCCAGCCCGGAGACTGGATCATCACCGGTGTGAACGGTGAGAAATATCCGTGCCGGGAAGACATCTTCTACCGCACCTATCAGCCCGCCGCCGAGAACTGATCTTCGGCACTCCCCATCGGGGCCTTGTCATGTCCAGCACGGCAATGGCGGTGGAGAGGGCGTGCGGCCCTCTAAACATGCGCGATCGGCATGCCGTTCGAGACGGTCGTCACGCCGCGCAGATCCGGCGCCAGGTCGCCGCGGCCGTGGAACTCGACCCGCTCCATCCCGACCCATGCCGCCATTGAGGCGAGCTCCTCGGCCAGGGCCGCGGCCACCCTGGTCCGGTCGATCCCGGCCTCGCCGTGCGACGACTGCACCTTGAGTGCGCAGGCCTTGCGGTCCGTCTTGAGATCGACCCGCGCCACCGGGCGGTCGCCCATGAGGAACGGCAGCACGTAGTAGCCGTACTGGCGTTTATGCGCGGGCGTATAGATTTCGAGCCGGAAGCGGAAGCCGAACAGGCGTTCGGTGCGGGCGCGCTCCCAGATCAGCGAATCGAAAGGCGTGAGCAGGGCGCGCGGCCCGGCGCGGGCGGGCATGGCGGCGCCGGGCGCCAGGTAGGCCTGGTTCTGCCATGTCTCGACCGTCACGGGCTGGAGCGATCCGTCCTCGACCATTTCCGCGATCCGCGCCTTGGTCTCTGCCAGGGGGAGTCGGAAATAGTCGCGCAGGTCGGCCATCGTCGCGACGCCGAGCGCGCGTGATGCGATGCCGATCAGAGCGCGCAGGGCGTCCTCTTCGCCAGGTGTCGGCGCGTTCAGAACATGGTCGGGAAATACCCGCTCGGGCAGGTCGTAGATCCGCTCGAAATTGCGCCGGCCGGCGGTCGTGATCTGGCCGGTCCAGAACAGCCATTCGAGCGCGATCTTGGTGTCGTGCCAGCCCCACCACGGGCTGTTGCGGCTTTCGTCCTTGGCAACGTCGGACACGCCGGAAGCGCCGCGCGCGGTGATTTCGGCCAGAAGCGCATTTATCTTTTCGGGTTTTTCGCGTGCGAACTCGCGGAGCTCCCGGTAGACGCCGTCAAAGTTCCTGGCCCGCTCCATGCGCCAGCGCAGGAGCGGTTGGGTCTCGACCGGCAGCAGCGAGGCTTCGTGGCCCCAGTACTCGAACATCACCCGCTTGTCGCGTGCGCAATAGGCGGCGTCCTCGATCAGGCTCTTGCGGTATGGACCCAGACGGGAGAACAGCGGCAGGTAGTGCGAACGCTCCACCACATTGATCGAGTCGATCTGGAGCAGGCCGATCTTGCCCAGCATCTTGTTCAGATGCCGCCGGTCCGGCCGGCGCATGCCCCTTGCGTTCGGCACGAAGCCCTGCGCGGCAAGCGCGATGCGGCGCGCCTGCCGGAGCGAAATGTCTGCGCTGGGTGTGTTGGCTGCCACGCGGGTCCGATCCTCTTCCTGCGAAAGCACGGAAGGTAGTCGGTTTCGCTCCCGGGCTCCAGCACTGGGGTGGAACGTCCTGACACCGCCCTGAAACGCCGGATGTTCCCTTGTTTATTGCGCGGAACCGGCGCCGAAACCTTTGAAACACGATGCCGGATCACCGGAAACAAGGTTGAAACAATGGCTGCCTATATCCGCTTCCATCGCATTCAGAACAACAATCAGCCGAATTGGAGGGCGACCCATGAAGACGGCAACCATCCATATGCCGCGCGATCCGGGAAGAGATGTCTTTCGGCGCGGCATCGCCACCATCATCCGCGCGCTGGCGGAGGCCGGCAACCGGCACTACCAAAAGCGCATGGCGGCCGCCAGTCTGAGGACCGTGAGCGACCGCACGCTCAAGGACATCGGCATTCATCGCACCGAGATTTCCTCGGTCGTCCACGATGCGTCCGGCGACAGGAGGCGGTGCCATGAAGAAGAGTGAGGTTCACGGCGCCCGCCTGTTCTACCGCCAGGCAGGCGCCGGCACTCCGGTGGTCATGCTGCACAGCTGCGCCAGCACCGGCGCGCAATGGCACGGCATCACCGAGCAGCTGACGTCGAAGCATCGCGTCGTCACCCCCGACCTGCCGGGTCATGGCGGTTCGACGGCGCTGCCGCTGACCGGTCCCAACAGCCTCGGCGCCGAGGCGGCCGTCGTGCTCGACCTGATCGAGCGGCTGGACGAACCGGTCCATCTGGTCGGCCATTCCTATGGCGCCGCCATCGCCGTCA
>JBPCWF010000455.1:0-5033 GCA_051009775.1 Hyphomicrobiales bacterium
AGGGCCGGCTCGTCGACCGTCTCGATATGTCCGTTGACCCGCTTCTGCACCGGATAGGTGTCGTTGGTGAGCTGGTGGTCGTCTTCGATCCGGCTTTCGTGGAACCGCCCCTTGAGCCCGGCATTGAACGCATTCGCCGCATTGGTCGACATCTCCGAGCCGAACAGGTCGAGCGACAGCGTGTAGTGCAGATTGGCCTTCTTCTGCAGGGTCGGCAGGTCGATCACGCCAAGCGCGCGCACCCTGTCTATGTCGTAGGGGTCGTCGATGCCAGCATCGTTCATCGCCTCGCAGGTGCGCTGGATGGTGCGGCCCACGCCGGTCTCGCCGACGAACATGTGATGGGCTTCCTCGGTCAGCATGAAGCGGCAGGTGCGCGACAGGGGATCGAAGCCCGATTGCGCAAGCGACTCGAGCTGCATCTTGCCGTCCCGGTCGGTAAAGAACGTGAACATGAAGAACGACAGCCAGTCCGGCGTCTCTTCGTTGAAGGCGCCGAGCATGCGCGGCTTATCCGGATCGCCGGAGTGGCGCTGCAGGAGCTCGTCGGATTCCTCGCGCCCGTCGCGGCCGAAATATTTCTGCAGGAGATAGACCATGGCCCAGAGATGCCGGCCCTCTTCGACATTGACCTGGAACAGGTTGCGCATGTCGTAGAGCGACGGCGCGGTCTTGCCGAGATGGCGCTGCTGCTCGACCGAAGCCGGCTCGGTGTCGCCCTGGATCACGATCAGGCGCCGCAGCAGGGCGCGGTGCTCGCCCGGCACCTCGTGCCAGGCCGGCTCGCCCTTGTGCACCCCGAACGGCACCGTGCGGCCCTCTTCCTGCGGCGCCAGCAGCACCCCCCAGCGGTAGTCCGGCATCTTGACGTAGTCGAACTTAGCCCAGCCCTTTGGATCGACGCTGACCGCGGTGCGGAGATAGACAAGGGCGTCCTGGAAGCCCTCCGGCCCCAGGCCCATCCACCAGTCGATATAGCCGGGATGCCATTTCTCCAGCGCCTTGAGGACGCGCCGGTCTTCAGACAGGCCGACATTGTTCGGGATCATCGTGTCGTAATCGACGTGGATCGCATCATGCATCTGGGCAACTCCGTTTTGTCCGTTGTTCAGCCGCGCTCCGGGCTCTTGTCGGTGTTCGCTGACGGCGGGCGTTACACACGCTCGCGGTCGTAATCGGGCTTGTGGCCGGTGCCGTAGCGCTTGAGCGCACCGTCTTCGCCGACCGCATTGGGGCGCTGGAAGATCCAGTTCTGCCACGCGGTCAGCCTGCCGAATATCTTTGTTTCCATGGTTTCGGGACCCGGGAAGCGCAGGTTCGCCTCCATGCCGGTGAGGCCGTCGGGCGAGAAGCTGGCGCGTTCTTCGAGGAAGATCCGCACCTCGTCCTCCCAGTCGATGTCGTCGAAAGCGAAAGTGACAAGCCCATGGGCCTCGGCGGTTTCCGCATCGAGCGGTTCGCCGATCGTCTGCTCGGCCCTGGCGACGGCGTCCGGCTCTCCGAGGAACCGGGTCTCCAGCCGGGTCAGTCCGTTGCTCATGGGATAGCGGCCGAAATTGAGCGCGCTCAGTTCGAGCGCGGCGTCCGGCCGGTTGTCCTGCTCGAAGCCGCCGATCAGCATGTAGGACCTGTCGGCCGCGAACACGATTTCAGCCAGCGTTCCCGCGAAACAGCTTCCCGGTTCGACCAGGGCGACGAGCGTTCTCGACGTGACGTCCAGCCGCTTGAGGGTGCGCTTCCAGTAGAGCAGGATCTCGCGCGCCAGCCAGTGGTCCGCATTGGCTTCCAGAAAGGCATCGTATGCGAGCACCAGGGCGGGATCGCCGGCGGTCTTGAGCTCGAGCACCGCCGCCTCGCGCTCATTGAGCCTGAGATGAAGGATCGCGTCGTCGAGTTCGCGCGCGAGCTTGAGCGGCCAGAACTGGTCGCCTTGCGCGACCATGTCGTCCGTGCCGCCCGGCAGTCCGCCGTCCGGCCCCTTGAGCGTCACGGTGGCGACGCGCCTCTGCCGGTCGATTTCGGCCGTGACCAGGCCGTACTGCACATGGTCGTCGCCGAATTCGCGCTCGAGCGGCCCGAATTCGATGCCCGCGCCGCCGGAAGGACGGTCGGACCGCTCGGCGAAGGCGCGCGCCTGTTCGGCCACCGCCTCTTCGAGCCTGGAATTGGGTACCGACTGGTCGACCAGCCGCCAGTCGACCGCCCGTTTGCCGCGCACACCTTCCTCTATGGTGCAGAACACATCCGCCAGGTCGCGCCGGACCTTGCGTTTGTCGGTCACCCGGGTGAGCCCGCCCGTGCCCGGCAGCACCGCGAGCAGCGGCACCTCCGGCAGGGCGACAGAGGACGAGCCGTCGTCGCTCAGGATGATGTGATCGGTCGCCAGCGCCAGTTCGTACCCGCCGCCCGCCGCGGTGCCGTTGACGACACAGATATAGCGCTGGCGCGAATTGTCGCTCGCATCCTCGATCGAGTTGCGGGTCTCATTGGTGAATTTGCAGAAGTTGACCTTGTGGGCGTGGCTCGCGCCCGCCAGCATGCGGATATTGGCGCCGGCGCAGAACATGCGCTCCTTGGCCGACCGCATCACCACGGTCTTGACCTCGGGATGTTCGAAGCGCAGGCGCTGGATTGCGTCGTTGAGTTCGATATCGACACTCAGATCATATGAATTCAGCTTGAGCTCGTAGCCCTCGAACAGACCGCCACGCTCGTCGACATCCATGGTGAGCGTCGCCACGTCGCCGTCGAACGCCAGTTTCCAGTGCCGGTAGCGGGACGGATGGGTCTGAAAATCGATGCGCATCTGACGATCACTGCCTGGTTCGAACGGGTGATTTCCGGCAAAGCGGTCCACTGCCGTCACAGGCATTTTCGGCGCTTTGGCACTGAGCATTATATTGCGCAAGACTGGACATTTCAATAGAAACAGGCAATATAAGTTGTATCATTTGGCTGCAATGAGCAGGATTTTGCCCGGCTGGCCGTCGTTTTCCGTATAGCGGAACGATATGTCCGCACACCGCACGAACGATAGTGCCTCTCATGCTGCGCATGTGATTTTGTGAGGCAATGACGCAGAGAGAACGAAGCCATGAACCAGACCGTCGCTCACGCCCCCACCCCGGCGAAGCTCCTGTCCTTCGAGGTCGGGCACCGGGTACGGGCGCTGCGCCGCGACCGCAAGCTGACACGGCGCCAGCTGGCGGACGCAACCGGTATTTCCGAGCGCTATCTGGGCCAGCTTGAAAACGGCCAGGCCAACGCGTCCCTGAACATCCTGCACAGGATCGCCAGTCACTTCGGCGAGCCCATCGCCGCGCTGATCCCGGTCGACGCCCGGGCCGTTGTCGCCCATCGCCCGCTCGCCGAACTCGTCAGCGCCCTGGGTCCGCGCGAACAGAACGAGGCCTATCAGATGCTCGCCAAGCGGTTCGGGGCCGCCGACACCGACCGCAAGGGCATCGCCCTGGTCGGCCTGCGCGGCGCCGGCAAGACGACGCTCGGCGAGGAACTCAGCGAACTGACCGGCGTGCCGTTTCTGCGCCTGAGCCAGCTGGTCGCGGAGCGGGCGGGCCTGGACACATCGGAGATCATGGAACTCGGCGGCGCCAATGCGTTCCGGCGCTTCGAATGCGAAGCCCTGCAGGACCTGATCGACCGGCCGGGCAAGGTCATCCTGGAGACCAGCGGCGGCATCGTCGCGGACGACGGCACATACGACCTGCTCAGCCGCAGTTTCCACACCGTGTGGCTGCGGGCCGAACCGAACGAGCACATGCAGCGCGTCATCGACCAGAACGACCTGCGCCCCTTCGCGGGACGGTCGGAAGCGATGAAGGACCTGATGGGGCTCTTGAGCGAGCGCGAGCAGGCTTACGGCAAGGCCGACGACACGCTGGAGACCTCCGGGCGCAGCATCCGCGAGTGCCTGTCGGAGCTGGTCGAGATCTCCAAGCCGGTCATCTGCGCGTAACCCGAAGATGAAGATAAGGGAAAGCCTCGACCTCTGAAGCGTCGTACCCAGGATCGAGCTCGCCACCGGCGCGCAGGCGCTCCGCGAAGACACTGAAGTCTTGCGACCACGTTTCCAGGTCTATGCCCAGCACATCCCCCTGCCCCGCATGCGCGTCCCGCACCAGCCGGGCGACCTCGCCGCTCAGCCTGAAGAACGCCTTGCGCCAGCCGAAGCGGAGCTTGAGGCAGGCATTGGCACCCTGGATCAGCGCCCTGCAGCCCGTGCGCTCCCGGCTGTTGGGGGCAAGCGCCATCCAGCACGGCTCCCACAGCTCGTGCGCCTCCCAGAAGAAGCCGTGATTATAGAGGTCGATGCCGAACAGAAAGGCCGAGTGCACCGCCGCGTCCGCCGCGTCGAGACGGTCCGGCACGCCGGCCGTTACCGGTTCGAGCCGCGCGCTGTCGGGCACGGCGGCGTGGACCGGAACGCAGCGCCATTCCGGCAGCGGCAGATCCGTGTAGCGCGGAGGGTGAGAGGGCATATCCATGTAAGCTCTGCGCCGTCCTTTGCAGTGTGTTTAAACCGGCCGGAAACGCAATCACGTTCCCGGGCCGCGCGCAAGCCGGACGCGCCCGCCCGCGCCCCTGCTGACAGCGTCATGTCAGTTTCGACGTGAAACATGGTTGCGGGCGCACGCGATATGCCCGAGCATCCAAACTTCAGTGACCGACAATGGCCCCACCGCCCGGACGAAGAACTCTTGACACAGACCCGCATGATCCAGGACCCGGATGTCCGCGCCGTGTTCGACAGCTATCCGAAGCAGACCAGGGACAGGCTGCTGGCCCTGCGCGGCCTGATTCTGGACACGGCGGCGCGGACCGAGGGTGTCGGCGCGCTGGAGGAGACCCTCAAATGGGGCCAGCCGAGCTATCTCACCTCGGCTTAGAAGAGCGGCAGCACGATCCGGATCGACCGGACGAAATCCCAGCACGGCCACTACGCGATCTATTTTCATTGCCAGACAAACCTGGTCGCCGCCTTCCGGGAGATCTATCCGGACGCGTTCACCTAT
>JBPCWF010000456.1:0-8065 GCA_051009775.1 Hyphomicrobiales bacterium
GCGGTGAACCACCAGCCGCGGTCACTGACTGAAATGAGCTTTGTGCCGTCCCTGGAGAGCACCAGGCCGGAATAGCCGCCGAAGGCGTCATGGTCGCTTTCGATCTCGATGCCGCCGCGCCATTCGAGCGCGCCGAAACGGGTCGTGCCGGGCAGGAACCGCGCAAAAGAGACGCTGGTGGCCTCGAGTTTTACCGGACCTTCGTCAAGTCCGCCCGGGAGCGCGGCGTGGCCTGAAACCGCAAGCGAGACCGCCGCCAGAAGATGCTTCGATAGCATCCGGAACAACCTCGGGAGTTTGGCCCCGGTCAATGAAGGACGCGGGCCGGACGGCCTCGGCCGGCCCGGCGGCCGGGCATCTGCTCGGGGGCGTCATCGAACAGTTCCGCAAGCTTGTCGGTCATGGCGCCACCCAGTTCCTCGGCATCGACGATGGTCACCGCGCGGCGGTAATAGCGCGTCACGTCATGGCCGATGCCGATGGCGATAAGCTCCACCGGCGAGCGGGTCTCGATCTCCTCGATGACCTGGCGCAGGTGCTGTTCGAGATAGTTGCCGGAATTGACCGACAGGGTGGAATCGTCGACCGGCGCGCCGTCGGAAATGACCATCATGATCCGCCGCTGCTCGTGGCGTGCGAGCAGCCGGCTGTGCGCCCACAACAAGGCTTCGCCGTCGATGTTCTCCTTCAACAGGCCTTCACGCATCATCAGGCCGAGATTGCGCCGGGAGCGCCGCCACGGGCTGTCGGCCGCCTTGTAGACGATGTGGCGCAGATCGTTGAGCCGGCCGGGCGCGTCGGGCTTGCCGGAGGCGAGCCACTGCTCGCGGCACTGCCCGCCCTTCCAGGCCCTGGTCGTGAAGCCCAGGATCTCGACCTTGACGCCGCAGCGCTCGAGCGTTCTGGCCAGAATGTCGGCGCAGGTCGCGGCGACGGTGATCGGCCGGCCGCGCATGGAGCCTGAATTGTCGAGCAGGAGCGTGACGACCGTGTCGCGGAAATTGGTGTCGAGTTCCTGCTTGAACGACAGGGGATGGAGCGGGTCGACAACGACGCGCGAAAGCCGCGCGGCGTCGAGTATCCCCTCCTCGAGATCGAATTCCCACGACCTGTTCTGCTTGGCGAGCAGGCGCCGCTGCAGCCGGTTGGCAAGCCGCGCGACCACGCCCTGGAGGCTGCTCAGCTGCTTGTCGAGATAGTCGCGCAGGCGCTGGAGCTCATCGGCATCGCACAGCTCTTCGGCGGCGATGACCTCGTCGAACGCGGCCGAAAACACCTTGTAGGTCGGTTCCGGCGGCATGTTGGACAACGGGAAGTCCGGGCGCCAGGGTTCGGTGCCCTCGGGCGCGTCGTCGGCATCGACGTCGTCGAAGACATCGTCCGCCTCGATCTCGACCGCGTCCTGCTCGCCGTCTTCCATATCGCCTTCGGCCTGCTCGGCATCGGCTGAAGACTGGCCTTCCTGCTCCTCGGCCTCGCCTTCCGCATCGGCGTCCATCTCGCCGGATTCGGGCTCCTGTTCGGCATTGTCGGCGTCGTTCTCGTCCGCCGTTTCACCAAGCTCGTCCGCCATGTCGAGGGCCGCGATGATGTCGCGGGTGAGCCGTGCGAAGGCCGACTGGTCGTCGATCTGATGCTCCAGACCGTCGAGTATTTCGCCGGCCTTCTCCTCGATCCAGGGGCGCCACAGGTCGACCAGCATGCCGGCGGTCTGCGGCGGCGGGCAGCCGGTCAGCCGTTCGCGCACCAGAAGCGCAACCGCCTCTTCGAGCGGCGCGTCCTGGCGTTCGCGCAGCTTGGCGACGCCCTGCTTCTGATAGCGGTCGTCGAGCATGGCCTCGAGGTTCTTCGACATGCCCGGCATGGCGCGCGCGCCGATGGATTCGCAGCGGGCCTGTTCGACCGCCTCGAACACCGCCTGGGCGTTGCGGCCTTCCGGCAGCAGACGGGCGTGGATCTTGTCGTCGTGGCGCGCCAGTCTGAGCGCGAAGGAATCGGCGATGCCGCGGGACACCGCGACCACCTCTTCGCTCAGGTAATGATCGACTTGCGGCAGCTTGGCGCGGTGGGGTTCGATGCGCGGCGTTTCCGCGCCATACTCGACCGCCAGTTCCTCGTCCTGGGCGATCGCGCGCATGGTGCCGGTCAGCGCAGACTTGAACCGGCCGGATGGTCCCTCATTGGCGCCGGACATCGTTCACATATCCTAAACCAGAGTGACGTTGGCGGCGGATTCCGGCAGGTCCTCGTTGAAGCAGCGCTGATAGAACTCCGCCACCAGCGGGCGCTCCAACTCGTCACACTTGTTGACGAAGGTGACACGGAAGGCAAAGCCGACGTCGTCGAAAATCTCGGCGTTCTCGGCCCAGGTGAGCACCGTGCGCGGGCTCATGACGGTCGACAGGTCGCCGTTCATGAAGGCGCTCCGTGTCAGCTCCGCGACCCGCACCATGTTGCCGACGACCTCGCGCCGGTCGTCGGTGTCGTAGCTCTTCGCCTTGGCGAGCACGATCGTACTCTCCGCCTCGTGCGACAGGTAATTGAGCGTGGTGACGATGCTCCAGCGGTCCATCTGGCCCTGGTTGATCTGCTGCGTGCCGTGATAGAGCCCGGAGGTGTCGCCCAGGCCGATCGTGTTGGTGGTCGAGAACAGGCGGAAGGCCGGATGCGGGCGAATGACCCGGTTCTGGTCGAGCAGGGTCAACTTGCCGGAGACCTCGAGCACGCGCTGGATGACGAACATGACATCGGGACGGCCGGCATCGTACTCGTCGAACACAAGCGCCGTGTTGGTCTGCAACGCCCAGGGCAGGATGCCTTCGCGGAACTCGGTGACCTGCTTGCCGTCCCTGACCACGATGGCGTCCTTGCCGACCAGGTCGATCCGGCTGATATGGCTGTCCAGGTTGATCCGCAGGCACGGCCAGTTGAGGCGCGCGGCGACCTGCTCGATATGGGTCGACTTTCCGGTGCCGTGATAGCCCTGGATCATGACCCGGCGGTTATGGGCGAAGCCGGCCAGGATGGCCAGGGTCGTATCGCGGTCGAACAGATAGTCGTGATCGAACTCGGGCACATGCTCGTCGGATTCGGAATAGGCCGGGACGTTCATGTCGGTGTCTATGCCGAAGACCTGTCGGACCGAGATATGCATGTCCGGCTCGGGCGGCACGTCACCATTCAAATGCGCATTCATGACAACAACATTCCACGAGAAGCGGACCCGAGGTCTGCGCAGACAGTCCCTAGTATCCGCAGATTTTGTTTTGACCAGGATGTTTAGTCCGGGTTGGGCCGCAACTGCAAGCCCGATCGGCCGGGTGCGTCAACAAAAGCCGACGGATCTCAGGTAATCGTAGGCCTGGATGACTTCGCGCAATTTGTCCTCGGACTCGCGCTTGCCGCCATTGGCGTCGGGGTGATGGCGCTTGACCAGGAGCTTGTACTGGGCCTTGACCTCTACCGGCGTGGCGGTCTCGTCGAGACTGAGCGTGATCAGGGCCTGGCGCTCGGCGTTGCGCACCGTGCGGCGCGGTTTTTGGGCGTCCATATCCATATCGCCGAACAGACCAAACGTGTCGGCGAACCGGTGCGGGCCGCAACCGCTCTCGGCCTGTTCCGTCCCGTCGTCGTTGGCCGCCCGGTTGACGCCGAGCCGCCATGTCGGGCGGTGGCCGGTCAGGGAGGATTTCTGGTAGTCGATGACCTGATCGTTGTCCATGCCGGAGAAGTAGTTGTAGCTCCGGTTGTACTCGCGCACATGGTTCAGGCAGAACAGGTGATACTCGCCGTCATGGCCGCGGCCCTTGGGCGCACGGTGGGTGCCCGCATCTTCGCAATCCGGCCACTCGCAGGGCGGGTTCTGATCGCGCAACAGGCGGTCTTCGTCCGGCTTGACGCGGATACGATCGAATATCTTCGACTCAAGTTTCATCGCTATGAATTATGGGTACCCAAAATCCTCGTGACAAGGTCGGTGATGACTTGGCCGCCCCGTTGGGGATATCTATATGCACTCTCATGAAGACATTGCCCCGTGACTGAGGTGAACACATGACCGACGGCCCTGTGAGGCAGCAGATCATAGACAAGTTAACGCAGGCTTTTGAACCGGCGTCGCTGGAGGTGATCGACGAGAGCCACCTTCATGCCGGGCATTCGGGTGCGCGCGAGGGCGGCGAGTCCCACTTCCGGGTCAAGATCGCGGCCGATGCCTTCGCCGGCAAGATGCTGGTCCAGCGCCACCGGCTGGTCAACGAGGCGCTGGCCGACGAACTGGCGGGGCCGGTGCATGCCCTGGCGATCAAGGCCAGGGCGCCGGACGAGTAGCGCCCGGCACGCGGTCCCGGATGCGCCGCTCGAAGTCGCGGAAACTCTCTCCCGCGGCGCCGGACCGGTGGAAGTAGATCCGGGTCGCCAGCTTGCGCATGAGGGCGCTTGAGATGCCGAAGTCGACCAACGGGTTGGGCGGCGTCAGATCGAGGCCGGCGCGCAGCAGCTTCTTCAGGCGGAACTTCGGATACTCCCGGGCCAGCACCCGTTCGGGGCTGGGGCCGCAGTCGAGCAGGTGATCGGAGATCGCCTGGGCCGCCCGGCGGCCGAAACGGAACGCCAGGCGGATGCCGCCGCCGGTCATCGGCGACACCAGGCCGGCGGCATCGCCGATCAGGATCACGCCCGGGGCGGCAAGCGGATGGACCAGCCCGCCGCAGGGAATGCGCCCGCTGCGCTTCTCCACCACCGTCGCCCGGTCGTAATCGAACAACCCGCCGGTCCTGGCCAGGAAACCGCCGAGATCCGGTTTCCTGCCTTTCTTAACCGCAAGGCCGACCTGCATGACATCCGGGCCGGGCGCAATCCAGCCGATATAGCCAGGCGCCGTTGCGGCATCGATGAAGCAATGCAGGAAGCGCGGATCGACACCGGCGAGCTGATCGTATTCGGCCTCGATGCCGGTCAGGAACCGGGTGTTGCGGCCAAGCCCGAAACACTCCGCGACACTCGAGCGGGCGCCGTCCGCGCCGACCAGATAACGGGCTCTGAGCCCATGGGAGCCGATCCGGATCCGCTCGCCGTCGCGCTCCGCGCCGGAAAAGCGCGCACCGCACATGATGGTCGCGCCCGCACGTGTCGCCTCCTGCGCCAGCCAGCGCACGATGTCGGCGGTGCGGGTGGTCAGAAAGTAACTGCCCGGCGCGAACAGATCGATGGAGCTCAGGCTCGGCGCATAGAGCCGGACGCCGTGGACCCGGCGCATCAGGGTGTGCGGCAGATCGACTTCGTCGGCCGCCTCCTTGACCAGGATGCCGGTGGTATGCATGCGTGCGCCCGGGTCCGCCTTGGCCTCCAGAACGCACACCTTCAACCCGCGCATCGCCGCCGTACGGGCGCAGACAAGCCCGGCGAAACTCGCGCCGACTATGACGACGTCGTAGTGGGACTGGTCACGATCACCTTTGCTCATGGACGTTTCTCCCGGTCGATTCGTTCCCCAACATATCGGGTTTTGGGGCCGAATTTCGATATGCTGCGGCCGGAGTGGCGGAAACGCTGGCGTTTTTGGGTGCCGCGGGCCCGCGGGCAGGCGATCTGAAGGGACAGGGAGGTTATCTGACGGCGCGTGCGATCGTCCGGAATGGTCCGGACTGCGCGGTGGCGCTAAGCCTCGCGCGCGGCTGGCTTGGCGCGCGCCGGGGTGATGCGGATCGAGGTCACCTGATTGCGCCGCTTGCGCAGGATCTCGAACTTGAAGCCGTAGAACGTGAACACCTGGCCGACATCGGGAATCATCTGCGATTCGTGGATCACCAGGCCGGCGATCGTGGTCGCCTCCTCGTCGTTCAGCTCCCAGTCCATGGTGCGGTTGAGATCGCGGATCGCCACCGTGCCGTCGACCAGAACACTGCCGTCGGGTTGCGGCCTTACGCCGGTTGCCGGCGCGTCATGCTCGTCGGCGATCTCGCCGACGATCTCCTCCAGAATGTCTTCGAGCGCGACCAGCCCCATGACCTCGCCATACTCGTCGACCACAAGGGCGAAATGGGTCTTGCGTTTGAGGAAGGCGTTGAGCTGGTCGGGCACGCTTGTGGTGTCGGGCACGAACCAGGGCGGGGAGCACAGTCCCTCGACGTCGAGCTTGGAGAGATCGCCCTTTGCGGCGCTGATCGCGCGCAAGAGCTCCTTGGCGTGGAGCACGCCGATGATGTTGTCCTGATCGTCCTTCCACACGGGCAAGCGGGTATAGCCCGACGACAGCACCTCTTCGACGACCGTGGCCGGGTCGGCATCGGCGTCGATCGAGCGCATCTTGGTGCGGTGTACCATGACGTCGGAAACCTCGAGCTCGCTCAGGTCGAGCACTCCGCCCAGCATGTCGCGGTCATGCTTGACCACGCCGCCTTCGCGGTGGTGCAGGTCGATGGCGCCGCGCAGTTCCTCGCGCGCGGAGAGCACTTCGGCCGCCTCGTCGATGTCCGAGCCGAACAGCCTCAGCGTCCGTTTGACGATGAACTGGACCGTCGCCGTGACCGGTCCGAACACAGCGACAATGACGCGGATCAGCGGGGCAACGGCCAGGGCGCTGCGGTCCGGGTTGGTGATGGCGTAGGTCTTGGGCATGACTTCGGCAAAGATCAGCACCAGGGCGGTCATCACCAGGGTGGCGTAGACCACGCCGGCATCGCCCCACAGTTTGATGAACAGGCTGGTGGCCAGAGCCGACGCCAGGATGTTGACCAGGTTGTTGCCGAGCAGAATGGCACCGATCAGATCCTCGCGCGCCGAGATCAGGCGCTGGACGATGCGCGCGTTGCGGCTGCCCTGGCGCTCGAGCTGGTACATGCGCGCGCGCGATGCCGCCGTGAGCGCGGTCTCGGATCCGGAGAAGAAAGCTGACAGTATGAGAAGGCCTGCGATCGAGCCGCAGAGGATGCCTAGGGTGAGCGTCATTGTCTGCTTAACGTATCCTCAAGGAACGCGCGGACGTCGCTTTCGGCCACGTCGTGCGCGATGAAGGCCTGGCCGATACCACGGGTAAGCACGAAGGTGAGCTTGCCGGCGACCGTCTTCTTATCCTGATACATAAGCCTTAAGAGTTCGTCAGGGCCGGGCAGGGTGCCCGGGATGTCCTGCGGGTGCGTCGGCAGGCCATGGCCGGAGAAATGGCCGGCAACCCGGTCGCCGCAGCCTTGCGCGCAGTGGCCGAGCCGTTCGGAAAAGCGGTGGGCGAGCACCGTGCCGATGGCGACGCCTTCGCCGTGCAGCAGGCGGTCGGAATAGCCGGTGGCGGCTTCCAGCGCATGGCCGAAGGTGTGGCCGAGATTGAGCAGTGCGCGGGCGCCGGCTTCGCGTTCGTCCTGAGCGACCAGGGCGGCCTTGGCACGGCAGCTTGTTTCGATCGCGGTAATGCGGGCGGCGGCATCGCCGGCGAACAGCCCGTCCGCGTTGTCTTCCAGCCAGCCGTAGAACGCGGCATCGGCGATCAGCCCGTATTTCGCCACTTCCGCATAACCGGCCTTGAGCTCGCGTTCGGGCAGTGTGTCCAGGACGTCGATGTCGGCCAGCACCAGAACCGGCTGATGAAATGCGCCGATCAGGTTTTTGCCCGACGCGGCGTTGATGCCGGTCTTGCCGCCGACGGAGGAATCGACCTGAGCCAGGAGGGTGGTCGGGATCTGAATGAACTCGACACCGCGCCGCAGGATCGCCGCCGCGAAACCCGCGAGATCGCCGACAACGCCGCCGCCGAAGGCGATGATCGTGTCCTGCCGTTCGACGCCGGCGTCAAGCAGTTTTTCGCAGACATCCGCGAGCTTGTCGAAGTTCTTGGACTGTTCGCCGGCCGGCACCACGACGCTGGTCGACGCAATCGCCGCCTGGTCGAGGGCGGCCTCGAGCCGTTCGAGGTGAAGCCGCGCCACGTTGTCGTCGGTGACGATCACGGTCTTCGGGCGCTTGAGCAGGGGCGCGATGAAGGCGCCCGCGCGGGCCAGTAGGCCCGGGCCGATCTGGATCGCATAGCTGCGCGCGCCAAGCTCAACGATGATCTCGCTGGCAGGGTTCACGG
>JBPCWF010000457.1:0-3364 GCA_051009775.1 Hyphomicrobiales bacterium
CGCCAAGCACGGCCGGAATGGAGTTGACCTCCGCTTCGTCCCAGAGACCCGTGCCGACGAACTTGACGGTCGAGTTCGAGACGCCCTCCTGCTGGAGCACCGACCCGATGCTGCGCAACAGGTTGCCGCCTTCGCCGATCAGGAGCGCCTGGACATTGCGGTTCTGGTCGAGAACGGATTGGGCGATCTTCTTGGCCGGCGCCTGGATCGACTGTTCGTTGCGGGCATAGCGTTCGACCGCGACGACTTTGCCGCCCTTGCGCTTGGCTTCCGCAACGAGCGCACGCTCGATAACCGCCCCGTATGGCGATTTCGGCACCAGGGCGGCGAAGTTGCGCCGGCCCGAGGCGATGGCGTGATCGACCACGCGGGCGACTTCCTGGTCGGGCAGGAAGCTCAGAAGGTAAATGCCTTCGGCCGCGACGTTGCGGTCGGTGGAAAACGCGATAACCGGCACGTTGGCCGCCTGCACAACGGGCGCCACCGCCTTGACCGAGCTTGAGAACAGCGGGCCGATGATCAGCTCCGCTCCCTCGTTGACCGCAGCCTGCGCCGCGGCCTGGGCGCCCGCCGGGGTTCCCTTGGTGTCCTTGGTGGTCAGGATGATGCCGGCCTGTCCTGCTTCGAACACTGCCAGCTCGCCGGCCTCCTTGAGGGCCTTGGCGATATCGGCGGCGCCGCCATTCGCCGTCAGCGGCAGCAGCAGGGCGATCTTCGCGCCACCCTGGGCGAGCGCGGCGACTTCCTCAGTGGAAACGCCTGTGTTCTTCCCTTTGCCGTCGAACCAGTCGCCGACGCCGAGATCCAATCCGCCGCCGCACGCGGCAAGCGTGAAGCCCGCCATCATGAGCAGGCCGGCGGTCGCCAGCCGGTTCGCGCGCACGAACGGTTTCAGTCCAAAGGCAAGTGCCTGTGACAGTCTCACGTTAAGGCCTCTATCGTTTCTCAATAGATGGAGTCGAGCATTCCACTGGCGAAGGCCCGCCTCATTCCGCCACACAGTCCCACCGTGTAAGCTAAACAATCTTTTGACCGATGTAAAAACCATTAGATAGAGAACGTTAACGTTAACTGGATTCGGTTACAGAGCATCCGCCGCCACGTTTCCTGACAGTTTGGCACTAAAGTTCCGGAAAGCAAAGCAAGTCGTGCAGCAAAAAAAAGCTTATCTCCTTGAAGGGCAAAGGCTTTCTGCGCCACCACTGGCACCGGGCCTGTATATCGTGGCAACGCCGATCGGTAATCTGGCCGACATCACCGTCAGGGCGCTCCAGACACTGGCCGCCGCCGACCTGATCTTGTGCGAGGACACGCGCGTGAGCCGCAAACTCCTCCAGAAATATGGCATTGAGACGCCCTTGAAGCCCTATCACGATCACAATGCGGAGCGCGTCAGGCCGGACATCGTCACGAAACTGCAGGCCGGCGGGGCGGTCGCTCAGATCTCCGATGCGGGCACGCCGCTGGTCTCCGATCCGGGCTTCAAGCTGGTCCGCGATGCCGCCGCCGCGGGTCTCACCGTTACGCCAATTCCCGGCGCGTCCGCGGCGCTGGCCGGCCTTGCGGTTGCCGGTCTGCCGAGCGACCGCTTTCTGTTCGCCGGCTTTCCTCCGGCAAAAAAGGGCCAGCGCGGCCGCTACTTTCAAGAACTGGCGGCGTCGACGGCGACGCTGATCTTCTTCGTCTCCGCCCAGAAGCTCGGGACTGTCCTGGCCGAACTGACCGACAGTCTGGGCAATCGCGATGCGGTCATCGCCCGCGAACTCACCAAGATGCACGAGGAAGTCCTGCGCGGCGATCTCGTAACCCTGGAAGGCGCCATCTCCGAGCGGGCCAATCTCAAGGGCGAGGTCACGCTGCTCGTCGCCGGTGCGGACCGGCATGTGGACGTCGAGCCCAAGGCGCTGGACGAGCTGCTGGCCGCGGCCCTTGAGGAACAGAGCGTCCGCGATGCCGCCCGCAGCGTCTCCGAACAGCTTGGCCTGACCCGTCAGCAGGTCTACCCGCGCGCCCTGGAGATCGCCAGGGCCAGGCGGCAGGGCGGTTGACCGTGGCGGCGTCTCAATCGGTACGACAGAAGCGAAAGGCGCAGACCCGGGGGCGGCTCGCCGAGATCGCCGCCGCCATTCTCCTCAGCCTCAAGGGGTATCGCATTCTTGCCTGGCGGTTCCGCTGCCCGGTCGGCGAAATCGACCTGATCGCGCGGCGCTTCGGCACCGTGGTGTTTGTCGAAGTCAAGGCGCGCCGGGACATGGAGGCGGCGGCCCATGCCATCTCCAACCGCCAGCAGGCGCGCATCATCCGGGCGGCGGAATATTGGAGCATGCATCATGAGGCCGCCGCGCGGGGCGACTGGCGCTTCGACGTCGTGCTCGTCGGCGCCGCCATGTGGTGCCGCCACATAAAACATGCCTTTACCGCCGACGCGGTTTTGGGGCACTGAAGGTGCGACACGGGAATAATCGAACGTCCATAATCGAAAGTCCTACGAGATGAGTTTGAAGATTGCGGTCCAGATGGACCCGATTGAAACGATCGATATCCAGGGTGATTCCACATTCGCCATGCTGCTCGAAGCGCAGGCGCGCGGACACGAGATCTTCTACTACCTGCCCCACGCCCTCAGCCTGCGCGATGGCCGGCTCTATGCCTGGGGCGCGAGCCTCAAGGTGCGCGACGTCGAGGGCGATCACTTCGAAATCTCCGATCAGCGCGAGCAGGATCTGGGCGACCTGGACGTGGTGCTGATGCGCCAGGACCCGCCCTTCGACATGGGCTATATCACCATCACCCACATGCTCGAGCACATCCATCCGAAAACCCTGGTGGTCAACGATCCGGCTCAGGTGCGCAATGCGCCCGAGAAGCTCTTCGTGGCCGAGTTCCCGCAATTCATGCCGCCGACCCTGATCACCCGCGACCCGCAGCAGATCAAGTCGTTCCGCGCCGAGTTCGGCGACATCATCATGAAGCCGCTCTACGGCAATGGCGGCGCCGGCGTGTTCCGCCTGTCCGAGGGCGACGAGAACCTCGCCTCCCTGATCGAGCTGTTCGAACAGAACTTCCGCGAGCCCTTCATCGTCCAACAATACCTGCCCGACGTCCGTGCCGGCGACAAACGCATCATCCTGATCGACGGCGAGCCCGCCGGCATCATCAACCGGGTGCCCGCGGTCGGCGAGAGCCGGTCCAACATGCATGTCGGCGGCCGGCCCGAGCCGATCGAGATGAGCGTGCGCGATGCCGAGATCTGCGAGGCGATCGGGCCGGAGCTCAAGGCGCGGGGCATGATCTTCGTCGGCATCGATGTCATCGGCGACTGGATGACCGAGATCAACGTCACCTCGCCGACCGGCATCCGCGA